>JASHVW010000150.1 GCA_030044395.1 Verrucomicrobiia bacterium | reverse complement strand
ACCAAATTGTTCCGGTCGTGCTCATTCCAACCGTGCTGCCGCCGCAGACCACAGTCGAACAAAAAAAACCGAACGAGGATGAAAACCAGCCGCGCGTCGTCGTGGCCATTCCCAGCGCGCCAAATATCCGTTTCTCGGTGCCAACCATCGGCACACTCGTCGCGCCGGCCGCGCTCGCCTCTGCCCCACCGCTGAATCCGCTGGAAACGCAGACGCAAATCGGTTCTGTGAACAACACCGGCGCAGGCGGTGAGCGGCCCGAGCCGCCTTATCCTCAATTGGCCGTGGAACACGGCGAACAGGGCACCATCATCCTTTTGCTGGGCGGCGACCTTGCAGGGAACATCGTTTCCGTGGATGTCAAAGAATCGTCCGGCTTCCCCTATCTGGACCAGGCAACGGTGGCGTATGTCAAAAATCACTGGCATTTGCCCGTTAATACAGCGACGCGCCTCTTTGAAGCCACCATAACTTACAAAATAAATCCAAACCTATGATTGCGAATATTATCTTTCAATTTTTCCTCCAGGGCGGCCCGGTTATGTGGCCCATTCTTATCTGCGCCCTCGTCGCCGTCGCCGTGGTCGGCGAACGTGCCTTCTGGTGGTGGCGCGAAGGCGCGAAGCGTGATCAGCAAAAGCTCGAGCAGATTTTCGCCGCGCTCGAAAATTCCAACGCCGCCGCCGCCGCGACAATCGCCGCCGGCTCGGACGATCCGATTATCCGCGTCATTCGCCACGGCCTCGCTCATGTCGGCCACGCCCACGGTTCGCTGCTGGGCGCATTGCAATTGGCCGCGGGCATTGAATTAAAACGCGCCGGGCGCTTTCTCACCGTCATGGACACGCTCGTCACGCTCGCGCCCTTGCTCGGTCTGCTCGGCACAGTGACCGGCCTCATGAGCGCCTTCCTGCACATCGGCAGCGCGGAATTGTCGGTGACCGCGGTCACCGGCGGCATCGGCCAGGCCTTGATCGCCACCGCCTGCGGTTTGGCCATCGCCATCTTCTCGTTGATTCCCTTCAATTATTTCACGGCCCGTGTCGCGCAACTTCAATTCGATTTGGAAACGGCGGCCACCAACGTGGAAGTCCTCGTCGGTGGCGGGGTCAAATCCGGCGACAACGTTCATTTGCATAAACCCACTTCCCCCGGCCAGGCCACGAGCCATTGAGTCAGCGTGAAGATTCCCTCGCCCATCGCCAAACGCCGTTCGCGGATTGTCATCATCCCGCTGATTGACATCATGTTCTTCCTGCTGGCGTCGTTCATGATGGTCAGCCTGCAAATGAGCCGCACGGAAAACATCAAGGTTCAACTGCCGTCCGCCTCGGAGGCACAGCAGGATTACAGGCCGAACATGGTCAACGTCGCCGTGGACAAATCCGGCGCGGTCTGGCTCGAAAAAAGGGAGATTTCCCTGGCGGAACTCGGCCTGGTCTTGAGCAACCGCTTTGCCGCCGATACCAACTTGCCGGTCTATATCAGCGGCGACCGCGATACCCTGCACGGCGACATGGTGAAGGTCTATCAAACCATCCGCGCCGCGGGCATCCAAAATGTCGCCTTCATGACGGACAACAAAGGGCAATGAAAATCCGCACGCCCATCGCTGAAAAGAAGTCGCGGCTGGAAATCATTCCGCTGATAGACATCATGTTCTTTCTGCTGGCCTCCTTCATGATGATCACCCTGCAGATGCAAATCGTGCGGACACTCAAGGCGAATTTGCCGACGGCCACCCTGGCCACGTCCACAAAAAAACCGGACATTGTCAATCTTAACGTGAATAAAGACGGCCAGGTATCGATGGATGACACCAACATAACGTTTCCGGCGCTACTCACGATGCTGACGAATCGTTACAGCCTGAACACGAATCTGCCCGTCTATATCACGGGCGCGAACGACGCCACGCACGGGTCCGTAATGTTTGTGCTGGATATCGTCAGGCGCGCCGGCATCCGCAATGTGGCCATCGCGGTCCATGCTTCCGGCGACCATTCAACCCCATGAAAAACTTCCAACAAAATCTCTTCATAATCGTGGCGCTGGCGCTCTGCGGCCTCTGCGTCTTTCAATGGTATGTACAGACCCTCCAGCGCGACAAAATCCAGACCTTGAACCAGATGGTCTATGAGCGCGACGCAGCCATTCAGAGCGATACGAATTCCATCGCCACGCTGAATTTTCAGGTCGCCCAGATGGACGCGCGCATCTCGGAAATCAAGGCCGACGCCGCCACCAACGAGCAAATGGTGGTTTCGCAAAAAGCGCAAATCGTGGAACTGGAATTCGAAAATGAGTCTCTCACCAATGAAATGGCGCAATATAAATCCGCCGTGAACGCTCTCACGGCGAAATTACAAGACACTTACACCGGTATTGAAAAACAAAACGAAGCCATTACCAACCTCGTTGCCCAGCGCAACGATCTGGTACAAAAATATAACGGCGAAGTGAAGGACCGGAATGACATCGTGGCCAAATACAACGACTTGGTGAAACAGTTGAAAAACGGCCAGAACACTAATCAATAAATTTCTTCAGTACGTTGCCGAGCCGTTTGATGCCTTCGCGGATGTTTTCCTCGCTCGCACTGCCGAAACTGATGCGCATTTCATTGGCCGGTTTACGGCGCGCCGGGTCGTCGGCGTAGCACAATTCGCCCGGCACATATAACACGTCGGCTTTCAGCGCGGCCCGGAATACCTTGGAGTCCATTCCGGCGGAAATTCCCCCGGGCAGGCGTGCCCAGAAATATAGTCCCCCGCCGGATTCCCAGATTTCCACCGACGGCGGAAAGAATTCCACCAGGGCCCGCTTCATCACATGCGCCTTTTGGCCGTAACGTTTTTCTATTTTGGCCACATGCAGGTCATAGAGGCCCATTTCCAGGGCGCGCGCAAGAAGTTGTTGCAGCAGGTTGGCCGTTCCGAAATCGTGATTGCCCTTGACGCGCTGGACGGCTGTGAAGAGCGGCTCCGGCAAAATGCCGAAACCAATACGCGCGCCAGGCGCGAACGGCTTGCTGTAAGTGCCGGTGTAGATCACACCCCGGGCAGCGCCAGGTACCATCAGCGCTGACCGGATGTCATCGCCCGCAAAGCGCAATTCACGATACGCCGCGTCTTCCAGCAGATAAATCGGATGACCGGCGGCGCGCTCGAATTGTTTTAGAATTTTCAACGCGCCGGCTTTCTTTTCGAACGAGGTCGAAGCGCCGGTTGGGTTTTGAAAATAGGTGACTAGGTAGAGCGCCTTGACCCGGCGCAACTCGCCGGCTTTTTTCAACCGTTGTAACACGAGTTCAAGGTGCGCCAAGTCAATGCCGTCGCGCTCCAGTTCCACGCCGCGCGCGCGGATGCCGCGGCTCTGAAGAATGCTGAGGAAAACAAAATAGGTTGGGTCCTCGACAAGAATGATGTCCCCTTCGTCGCAAAGCGCTTCGAGCGTCATGTAGAGCAACTGCTGTGACCCGCCGGTAATCATCAGGCGTTCTGGGGAATGGCTGGGGGCGGCGGGCCTGACCCTGTCCAGGTTCTGCAGATGCCGCGCCGTGAGTTCGCGCAGATTATTTTCGCCGGTGGTGATGCCGTATTGCATCGCCGGCTGCCCGGTTTCCGGAGCGCGCAAAATTCCGTCGAGCAATTTGCGGGAAATTTCGGTGGGCAATGTCGGGTTGTCCGTAAAGCCGGCGGCAAGCGAGATCAATTTTGGGCGCGAGAGCGCGGCCTGCATGAGCCAGGAAATTCGCGGCAGCGCAATGCGCCGGCCGAGTTTCGACAGGGCTGACGGTTTCATGTAAAAAGGACGACCACGTTAGCAGAAATCGCGTCGAAGGGGCAAGCAGCGTTTGCATGGTTTTCAACGGCGCGCCCCGAAAACGCCGTTGAAGATGACCTCCTTGGTTTTCCAGATTAGCGCCATGGTGACGGCCAGCGGCGCAAGTCCGAGGAAAAGCAAAACCGCAACCGCGACGCGTTCCAGCCAGAACCAGTGGCTTTCATCGAACCGCGTCCGCAAATGGAGGCGTACCGCAAAGATCACGGCGGCCACGAACGCGAGCCACAGCGCGAGCATCCAGCAATTGAATGCAGTAAAATCCCTTGTCTCGTGCCGGAGAGTCTCGTCCGGCAGCATCGCTCCCAGTTGTTTGATGACAATGTTCAGGTTAAAAAGGAACAGCAGCGATGAAAGTCCGAAAATAACGATTGCCGCGGCGAAGTAAAATTGCTCCGGCATCCGGTTTTGCCAGTAAAAAAACGGGCACAACCCCAGATTGATGATGGCCAGGAGTTTGGCCCGGTCAAGGGCCCTGCGCCAGGGCCGTTCCTGTTTCTGAAATTCGCCCATTTGCCAAAGCCCGAACAACAGGAGACCATTCGCCAGCAACGCGGGAATAATTCCAACCGGTTGCAGTATCCCCGCCTTGGCCGTTTCCGCGCAGGCAATAAGCGCTGCCGGCAAGCCCCAAAAAAGCGCGGACAAACCACGCGCCAGGTGCCCCAATGAGCGCAGCAGTTCAGGATTGGTTCCGGGTTCTGGCATGAACGAACTTAGAATGCAATATGAGAGACAAAGAAACAAGTTTAACCGCATTCGTCTCCGGGAGAAATCCCCAAAATTCGCATTGGACCGCCAACGCTCGTTCAAAAGCCGGACACGATTCGCCCCCCATTGTTCTTCCATTCGCCTTCCTTAGAAGCTCAAATACGTGTATGCCTTCAATCCGCGTTCATAATCATCCAACAGCCGCATCGCTTCTGATGGTTTCATACGGTCGGATTTTATCGCTTCATCTATTTGCGTCTTCATCAGCCGTTTCAACTCATTCTCATCGTATTGCACTGCGGCCAGCGATTGAATGATGGTATTGCCTTCGATGATTTCTTCGATGTAATAGCCGCTCGGTTCGTCCGGTTCCAGAAACACGTGGACCTCGTTGACGCGCCCAAACAAGTTGTGCAAATCGCCCATGATATCCTGATAGGCACCCATCAGGAAGAATCCGATGTAATAGGCCTCAGGAATTCCATTGCCGTTGGTATTAAGCGGATGCAATGGCAGCGTGTCACGGACGTCACGCAGGTCAATGAACTTGTTCACCGCCCCATCTGAATCACATGTGATATCCACGAGCGTAGCCTCGCGCGTTGGACGCTCGTTCAATCGCGCAATGGGCATGATGGGGAACAATTGCCCGAGCGCCCAATGGTCGAGCAGCGATTGGAACACGGAGAAATTGCATAGATACTGGTCGCCGAGCGAATCTTCCAGCTTGCGAATTTCCTCCGGCACATAGGGCTGGCCCTTGAAGCTCTCGACCACGTCGCGGCAGATTTCCCAATAGAGATTTTCAATCTTCGCCTTGTCCGGTAAATCCAGCACGCCGAGCGTAAACATGTGCTGTGCGTCCTCCCGCCGTTCGAGCGCGTCATGGTAAGCCTCGAGCTTGTTGACCTTGGTGAGGTTCTTTTTAATATCGCACAGCTCCTTCACCAGCGCGTGCTCATTTTCGCCGCACACCATCACAGCCTCCGGGCGGATCTTTTCAATCGCGCCAAAAACTTCCACGATCAGCACGCTGTGATGTGCCACCAGGGCGCGTCCGCTTTCGCTGATGATGCTCGGATGCGGCACGCGCTCGGCGTTGCATACGTCGGCAATGTAATAAACGATGTCGTTGGTATATTCCTGCAGCGTGTAGTTGGTGGAACTGTCAAAATTCGAGCGACTCCCGTCGTAGTCTACGCCCAGGCCACCGCCGACGTCAATGTATTCGATCGGGAAATTCATCTTGTACAGCTTGGCGTAGAACCGCGCCGCCTCCTGCACGGCCTTTTTCACCGTCAAAATGTCCGGCACCTGGGAGCCGATATGAAAGTGCAGTAATTTGAGGCAATGTGGCAGGTTTTCCGCCTTCAACATTTCCGTTGCGGTCAACAGCTCCACGGTGCTCAGGCCGAACTTGGCGTTTTCACCGCCGCTTTCCGCCCATTTGCCCGCCCCTTTGCTCAACAGCCGCGCGCGGATCCCCAGCATTGGCTCAATGCCCAGTTGCTTTGATATGGAAATGATCTGGCGCAGTTCCTCAAGTTTCTCGATCACCATGATGACTTTCTTGCCCAGTTTGATTCCCATCAATGCCGTCTTTATGAATTCCGCATCCTTGTATCCGTTGCAAATGATAAGCGAGCCTTGCTGGCTTTGCATTGCCAGCCCGGCGAAGAGCTCCGGCTTGCTACCAACCTCCAGACCGAAATCGTAGGGTTTGCCGGCATCCAGAATCTCCTCCACCACCTCGCGCAATTGGTTCACCTTGATGGGAAAAACGCCGCGATATTGGCCCTGGTAATTGAATTCCGAAATGGAATTGCGAAAAGCGGTGTTGATGGCCTCGACGCGATGGCGCAGAATGTCCTGGAAACGGATGAGCAGCGGAAATTTCAAGCCGCGCGCCTTGGCTTCTTCAATCACATCCGTCAAATCCACCGCCACCCCTGCCTCTTGCAACGGCCGCGCGACGACATGTCCGGCATCGTTAATGTCGAAATATCTCGCCCCCCAGCGTTGAATGTTGTAAAGCGTCCGCGCCGCTTCAATGTCCCACGGCCGCGTCGCATCATTTGAATTGCTCATTTCGGTGAATACAAGCGAAGCGAACTATAAAAATTCCCGCGCAGAAAGCAATAGGCGGAATGAAAAATCTTTGAGATAAATTTTCACCAGTCCACCACGCAATCCGTTTTGGTGAATTGTGAGCTTTTCCCGGTGTATTGCTGGAATTCAACGTCGATCCCGTCCGGATCTTTGCACCAGCATTGCCATGTCTGGTCGCAACCCAGCTTTTTCGGCGTCACCTCGACGCCCGCCATCACCAGTTTTTCGCGCAGCGCGTCAATGTCTTCGACCTCAAAACAAAAATGATGAATGCGTTGGCCCCGGATTTCCGCAGCGGCGTCCGCCTTGAAAAATTCGACGAATTGCCGCGGGGCCGCTTCCAGGTAAAATCC
>JASHVW010000149.1 GCA_030044395.1 Verrucomicrobiia bacterium | reverse complement strand
ATTTGCCCAGCAATCCGGCGTAGGTCTTTGCCGTGTTGTCCGCTTGCCCGCGCTCGTGCCGCAGGTATTGCAGGAAATCTTCAACCAGGTTTTGCACTCGATTCTTAGCCGGAACGATTCAGTCGAAAAATGGCCTCACGCCAGCTTCGCAAAGGTTTTACAAAAAAAGAATTTCCAAAAAAACTCGCCAAAGGGCGCGCGGCTGCTTTTTTAAAAAACGGCTTTCGCTTCTCATTTCTTTGCGGCCTCGGCGGCCTTTGCGTGGGATTGAATTGCATCGTTCCGGCTTAGACAGCCTCCTGCCCGCCGCCGTCGGCGCCCGTGCCATCGAGGTCGATCAGGATGTCCCGCGGTTCGGCGCCCTTGCTCGGCCCGACCAGGCCGCGGTTTTCCAGTTCGTCCATGATGCGCGCCGCGCGCGTATAGCCCAGCCGCAACCGCCGTTGCAGCAACGACACGCTCGCCTTCTGCTCGCTCCGGATGACCTCGATGCATTGCTGGATGATTTCCTCGTCCTCGTCAATGCCGCTCGGAATGTCCGACGCCGCCGGCTTGGAAAGTTGCTGGTGAATTTCCATGTCGTAATTCGGTTTGCCCTGCCGGGCAATGAACGCAACGATGTTATTGATTTCCTGGTCGGTAATGAGAGCACCCTGCGCCCGGATCAATTTCGCGGAGCCCGGCGGCAGATACAGCATGTCGCCTTTGCCGAGCAATTTGTCCGCCCCCATCGCGTCCAATATCGTCCGCGAATCGACCTTGGCCGCAACCTGAAACGCGATGCGTGCCGGGATGTTCGCCTTGATGACGCCGGTGATGACATCCACGCTCGGCCGCTGCGTGGCCACGATGCAATGAATGCCCGCCGCCCGCGCCATCTGGGTGATGCGCGCAATCGCCATTTCCACGTCCGCCGGCGCCACGAGCATCAGGTCCGCCAGCTCGTCAATGATGACGACGATATACGACAGCTTTTCGGGAATGACGATTTCTTCCTCGCGCGGCACCACGATTTCCTCGTCCACTTCCACGGCAAACCCTTCCGCCCCCGGCTCCACTTTCTCCTTCTTCGCGGTCAGAGGCAATTCCGGTTCCTGCGGCACCAGTGTTTTGTTCGGACGCGAATTGAACGTGCCGATGTTGCGGACGCCGACGCGGGCGAAAATCTGGTAGCGCTTTTCCATTTCGTTGACCACCCAACGGAGCGCCAGAATGACTTTCTTGGGGTCCGTCACCACCGGCACCACCAGGTGCGGCAGAGTGTTGTAATGCTGAAGCTCGACCACTTTCGGATCAATCATCACAAACCGCAATTGGTCCGGCGAGAAACGATACAGCAGCGAGGCAATGATGGCGTTGATGCAAACCGATTTGCCTGAGCCGGTGCTCCCGGCGATCAGCAGGTGTGGCATTTCCGCGAGATCGGCGACGATTGGATGGCCATAAACATCCTTCCCAAGCGCCAGCGGAATCTTCGCCTTCGTCCCCCGCCATTCGTCGGATTCCAGCAGGTCGCGCATGATCACCTTCGTCTTGACCGAATTTGGCACTTCCACCCCGACAGAGCTTTTTCCCGGCACGGGCGCGAGGATGTGGATGCGCTCCGCCTTCAACGCCGCCGCGATGTTGTTTGACAGCGCGGAGATTTTCTCCAGCTTCACCCCCGGCGCGGGATGCAATTCGTAGCGCGTTATCGTCGGCCCCTTCGTAATGTCGCCCAGCGATACCTCGATGTCGAATTGCGCCAGCGTCTGCTGCATCAGCCGCGCGTTGGCCATCAATTCCTCCTTGGATTCGGTTGGCTTGACCGTCATGTCCGGCTGCTGCAAAAAATCCACCGTCGGTAATTGATAATTCCCGATCAGCGGCGTCTGGGCCACCGTGATGGGTCTGGGCTTTTTTGCCCGGGGCTTGCGCTGGGGAAGGCCGGTGATTTTGATCTCCGGCTCGCCCTTTGGCTCGACTTTTTCCTCGGATTCCTGCTTCTCGGCTTCCGTCTTTTCAACGACGCCGTCCACCGGGACCTCGACCGGTTTGGATTCCTCGAGTTTTTCCTGCGGCCTCTCCTCCGGTTTCTTCCCCAGAACCTCTTCCGTGGTGGCTGCGGGAACTTCCTTGGCGGAGCCGGCGGCGCCCGCCGCGCGCTCTTCGGCCGGTGCAGCCGCGGCCTCCCGGCTCAATGGCAACGTCGTCTTGCGCACGCGCGGGCCGGTGGATTTCGCCTGCGGCACCGACAAATCCCGCACCGTCGGCTCCGGCACCGGCTGCAAATCCGCCCCCAGGCCCGAGCGCGCCACTTCCTCCTGCAACTTTTTGGCCTGTTCATCCAGGTCCCGCCGGCGCCGCTCCAGCGCTTCTTCCTCAAATGTTTGTTTGTCCCCGGGCTTTTTCGATACGACGGCGCGAATCCAATCGCCCAGCCGGAAATTCGTCAGAAACAGCAGGCTGATTAATACCAGCGTCGCATAGACGATCATCGCCCCAATCGGTCCCAGCAGCGAAAAACCGAAATTGTAATTGGCCGTCTGGCCGTAACTGGCGTACCCAAGCCAGCCACCCGCGCTTTGGGACCCGATCCTCTCGCTCACCCTTCCCATCCAGTGCACCTCGTCCAAAATGTAACACCAGCCCGTCAGTGAAATCAGCAGCATCACCGACCAAATCACCGACCATACCAGCCGCTCGCGTAAATAACTGAAAAAATTCAGCAAATAGGCGATGCCGAACAGTGCCAGTAAAAACGGCAGAAGACAGGCTACGACGCCAAAGGCCAGGAACGAAAACCAGGCCATATACGCGCCGATCAGCCCAATCCAATTGTGGATGATCGTCCTGGTCTCGGCCGATTTGTAAAGGAACGAAATGTCGTGGCGGTCAAACGACCATTGTGAAACCAGCAGGAGCAGCGCAGCCGCCAGCAACGCGAAGCCGATGACGTCATTTAATCCGTTATGTGAACCTGCCGTTTTGCGCGACATGACCGGAGCGTAACAATTCAGCGCCGCGAGTTCAAAGTTGAAAATTTAATCCGCCGTCGCCAGGGCGCATCTCACTTTTTTGCAGGTTGGAAAATGCCATGATAAGCTATTGCCGGAGGTCGTGTGGATGAATGCCAAAGGCTGAATCAGTCGCAAAGCCACTCTGCAAATCCAGGCTTGTCCTCGTCCCCTTCCTTCTCCAGGGAGAGGGTGGCCGAAGGCCGGGTGAGGGCCGTCCGGGAAAAACTGTTTCCCTTGCGCCGGATGAGGGCGGGCTTTAAAAACATCCTTTATTTCAAATCCAACCCGAAATCCAAAAATTAGGTGTTCCGTTTTTATCATTTTGATGGGTCATTCTCGACGGATGAGGGTGGTTGGGAAAAAACCATATAGGGCGCCGGACTGTCACGATAACCTCGCGAATTAGGACAATACGCAAATTGAATTGATTTGCGCGCCGTTCCATTGCATGTCAGACTGTTCGTTTGACAGGATGTTATGACGCGAAACAATTTGCCAGGCGCCGTTGACCCAATCCTCAAACGATTCGGCGGCCCCAAATCGGCCCAATCGGATTGGCTGCGGCCATTGCGCCAGGCCGGCATCGCCACCTTCGCCGAACTCGGTTTCCCCACGCAGCATCACGAAGACTGGCGCTTCACC
>JASHVW010000148.1 GCA_030044395.1 Verrucomicrobiia bacterium | reverse complement strand
TCCAGGCGACGTTTGTGGCTCATGCGCTCTTTTGCGATGGTCTTTGTTCCGCAGCCCTTTTTCCTGAACTCCGAATTCGTCGTCACCGGCACCGTCAGCGGGCCGGTCAGGTTTTGTCGCTTGGAGCAGAAGCCTTGAACCGGATTGGCGATGGCGTCAAGACCTGTGTAAAAACCGGGAGCGGGATGACGTGACGGAAAATTTGCTTGAGCGAGCGGGCCATTTCGGGCTTTAATCACACCAGTGGAGAGATGGCCGAGTGGCTGAAGGCGGCGGTTTGCTAAACCGTTATACGGTCAAAAGCCGTATCGGGGGTTCGAATCCCCCTCTCTCCGCCAGTCTTGCAACACAATCAGTTTGTGCTTTTCCCCGCCAGCAATATCTCCGTTCCCGCCAGCATGACGGGACCGCGGCCATGCGGGTCGTCCGGAGGCCGTTCGCGTTGAAGATAAAAATCCAGCGTCATGCCAATGTTCGTGCCCTCGCACGTGCCCAGGACCGCCCCGTCGGGCGTGACGTTTCGAGCAATGCCGGCAAATGCGTGCCGCGCCACTTCCATGTTCGATGGGTCAATCCAGCCCCGATTCACTGCCCGTGCTATGCCGTAAGCAAACATCGCTGTGCAGGAGGTTTCCTCCCACGATTCCGGATGATCCAGAACCTGGCGCCACATCCCGTCCGGCGCCTGCACCCGTTTCAAGCCGGCGATCTGTTTGCGCAAAATGTCCAGCAACTCCGGACGCAGCGGATCATCGTCCCGCATCGCCGAAAGAGTCTCCACCGTGGCCACCATCGCCCAGCCGTCGCCGCGGCCCCACTTAAACGGCGCGTGCTCCTGCTGTTTCACAAAATACCCGTGAAACCATAGTCCATCGGTGTCCTGCTCCAGCGCGGCCTGATGAATAATGTTGCTGGCCGCGTCTTCAATGTATTCCTCGTCGTGCGTGTAGATGCCGTACCGCACCAGAAAGACGCCGCCCATGTAAAGATCGTCCGGCCAGACCGTGCCGCCCAATTCCTTGGAGCGCCAAAGCGTGCCGTCCGGCAGGCGGTCCTGCCGGTGCGTCACCCAATCGGCAATGCGCCCCATCACAATCTGTTCCCCCGGCGTCACCAGGTCGGGATGGCGCATCATGCACACAAGCAGTTCGTTGCCCATCGCGCCGCAACTGTCGAGATTACCGAGGTTTATCAGCCGCCCGAGCTTGGTCTTGCTCGCAAATTGTTTGCCGGCGTTGCCGAATTGGTCTTCCAACCCCGCAAGCCATTGGTAATAGCGGACGCAAATCAGGTTGTCTTCAACCACGAACGGGCCCACGTTGGTGTCGCCGGTCACGGCAGTTGAACGCTCCATCCCATAGAGCATCACCCCGTGCGGGTAATCCCACGCAATTCCTTCCGGTGGCGCCGCCGATTCCGCCCCGGCAAGATTCGTCACCGCGGGATACTCGCCTTCCGCAAGCGCTTGAACGTTGTGCCTCGCCACGCGCTCTACGATGTCGCGGATTGCCGCGTCGGAAATGCCGCCCGTCCGCCTCGCGGCGGCCCCGCGCTCGGGGGACGCATTGGCCCGGGCTTGCCGCTGGCCGGCGCAACCGCTGTTCAATAACAGCAACAGCGTCGCAAACAACATTCCTGAAGCGATTAGCGGGTTTTTCATTCGGCTAATGTGTATCCTGAGATATGGACGGCTCGGCGTTCAAGAAAGTTTCGCCAGTTCCTCCCGCAACATTTTCGCCAGCGGCTGGATCGTTGCTTCGCTGAACTCAAACCGGCAGCCTGCCGCTTGAAACAGTTCCGGCAGCGGACGTGAGCCGCCCAGCCTGAGCGAACCTTTATAATCATTCAGCGCCTTCACCCGGTCGCGTTTTGAATTGGCCCAGACTTGCAATGCCCCAAGTTGCGCGATGCCGTATTCAATGTAGTAAAACGGATGCAGGAAAATGTGCAATTGCCGGTGCCAAAAATTCGCGCGTGCGGACTCAAACCCCGTCCAATCCACGTCGCCGCCGAACCGGTCCATCAGCTGTAGCCAGGCGTTGCGCCGCTCCTCGCGCGTGTGGCCCGGATGCGTGTAAATCCAGTGCTGGAAGGCGTCCACCGTCGCAATCCACGGGAAAACGCCGGCGACGCCTTCCAAATGCACCCGCCGCGCGCGATTCGCATCCACCGGCTCGTAAAATTCCTCGATGAATTCATTGCCGAGCAATTCCATGCTCATGGATGCCACTTCGCAAAACTCGATCGGCGCATTCCGGTAGGAATACAAATCCTCCCCGCGCGTGGCTAGCGCGTGAAAGGCATGGCCCGCCTCGTGCAAGATCGTCTCCACGTCCCGCTGCAATCCAATGGCGTTCATGAATATGAACGGCAACCGCGCTTCGGCCAGCGTGGATTGATAGCCCCCCGGCGCCTTCCCCTTGCGATTGTCCAAATCGAGCAGTCTCAATTCGTCCATTTGCTTGAACCCCCGCGCCAGTTCCCCGTCAAGCGAATCGAATATCCTTTGCGTGCGCGAAACCATTTCGCCCACCTCCGCAAACGGCTTCAGCGGCGGACGATTCAACGGGTCAACCGACAAATCCCACGGACGCAGCTTTTCCAGTTTCAACTGCGCGCGCCGCTGCGCCTGCAGTTCACGAATGATGGGAACCATGTCCCTCTCCACCGCCGCGTGAAATTCCGCGCAATCGTCAGCAGTGTAATCGAATCGGCCCATCCGCCGGAACGCATAATCGCGATAGTTATCGAATCCGGCGTTTTTGGCGATTTCCCCGCGCAGTTTGATTTGACCGTCCAGGATGCCGTCGAATTTATCCAATTCCTCCAGACGCCGGTTGGCGACAAGTTCCCATGCCTCCTGTCGCAGCGCCCGGTCCGGTTCTTCGAGATAACGCCCCATCTGCACAAGCGTCCGTTCTTCGCCGCGAAAATTCACCGTCAGCGACCCGGTCAATTTTTGATATTGCTGCGATAATTTGGCTTCCTCCGTCTCCAGCGCGACGTTCTCCGGACGGAACAGCTCCACGTGGTTCTTCACGTCCCGGTCAAAAATTTCATAGCGCGCCACGGCCACCCCGGCGTCGCCCATTTCCAGCAATTCTTCGCGCAGCGCGTGGGTGACGTAAATCTTTTCCAGCGCGAACTGGCGCGGCTTGAGTTGGGGTTCGACGTTTTCGACGAAGTGCAGGTAGGCCTTTTCCGCGTCGGAATTGTCCGTGTGGCAGGTCATGGCGATGTAACGGCGCGAGCCTTCCTCGTCGAGCGCCGCCGTCAGTTCGCTCCAATCGAACAGCCAGCGTTCGAGCGCGGCGGCGGAAGCGACGTGCCCGGCCTGCTTCTCCAGTTCATCGAACAACGGCGCGATTTGCCGCCAATCGCCAAGATCAATGTTTTGTGGGACAAACTTTCGAGGCCTTGCTGACGGCAATTTTCCAAACGGTAATAAGTCCATCCGCTGACCCTACCAAATCATTTCAAAAAGGGAAAGAGAGAGTCGCAGACCGCGGCGTTCCGGGCCGCCGCAAGGCCCGGGTCCTTGGGACGCCCACCGCCCAATGAACTTCAAAACTTCGTCTTGATCCCGCATGCCCTGAGAACGCACCACCGGGTGATGGCTTCGACGATGGCGAATAATCCAGGAACGACAAAAATCAATCCCACCCACCATTCCACGTCCCCCGCCACAATGATTCCAGCGATGAGACAAAGTGCCCCGATGACCCCGCGTGCCATACGGCCATGGCGGTCCAGGTTCGGCCGGAAGAACTTGCTCACGCAAAAAATTTACCACGCCTCTGCCCGAAAGCCAAGTGTTGCCCGCGGAAAATTGGGCGGGCATAATTGCGCCCGTGGATGACTTGCTTAAACAATTGGGTTCTCTCAACCAAAGTTTCCTTTGGGCATCATGCGTTTGGGGCGCTGTCTCCAGCGGCTATTTGATTTATGGTTGGAAACAGCGGACGCTGATTCCCTTTCTCGGCGGCCTGGCCATGCTCGTCGTCTCGTGTTTTACACCGGCGCTGACGATGACCGTCGCCAGCATCGCCATCATATTTGCCGTCTGGTGGCTGTTGAGGCAGGGATACTGATGAATGCGGCAGCGTAAGAACGCGGAATCGAAATCAGGCTCGAATTGCCACTCTCCTCAATTCCGCCTGACATCGCCATAAACCCATACCCTCGTAAGTCGTAAATCGGATATCGTCAATTCCCCTGGCGTTTCTTCGGCAGCACACTGTTGCCGGCGTAAATCGCATTTTTTCCGAGCAATTGCTCAATGCGCAAAAGCTGGTTGTATTTCGCCAGCCGGTCGGACCGGCTCAAGGACCCCGTCTTGATCTGCCCGCAATTCGTCGCCACTGCAATGTCCGCAATCGTCGAATCCTCCGTCTCGCCCGAGCGATGTGAAATCACCACCGTGTATTTGTTGAATTGCGCCAGTTGAACGGTATCCAGCGTCTCGGTGAGCGACCCGATCTGGTTCACTTTCACCAAGATTGAATTGGCAACGCCCAAGTCAATCCCCTTGCGCAAGAATTTTGGATTGGTGACAAAATTATCGTCGCCGACCAGTTGAATCTTGTCGCCGAGTTTGTCAGTTAATTTCTTCCAGGTCGCCCAATCGCTTTCCCCGCAGCCGTCTTCAATGGACACGATCGGATATTTCCCGGCCAGTTTGGCGTAAAAATCCACCAGGTCGTCGCCGCTGACCGTTTCGCCGCTCGATTTCTTGAAGGTATATTTTGAATTGCCGGAATAAAACTCCGAGGCCGCAGGGTCGAGCGTCAGATAAATGTCCCTGCCCGGTTTGTAGCCCGCTTCCTTGATGGCTTGCAGGATGGTTTCAATGGCTTCCTCGACGCTCCCCAGCTTCGGCGCAAACCCGCCCTCGTCCCCAACGGCCGTGCTGCACCCCTTTTTCTTGAGCACGGACTTGAGCGCATGAAAGGTTTCGGTGATCGCCCGCAGACCTTCGCTGAACGTCGGCAGCCCGAGGGGCATGATCATGAATTCCTGGAAATCAATCGGCGCGTCCGAATGCGCTCCGCCGTTGATGACGTTGGCCATCGGTACGGGTAGGACCTTGGCGTTTGGGCCGCCGAGATACTTGAACAGCGGCAGGCCCAACGCCGCGGCCGCCGCCTTCGCATTCGCCAGCGACACCGCCAGGATGGCGTTCGCGCCCAGCTTCGATTTCGTTTCGGTCCCGTCCAAATCGAGCATCACGCGGTCAATCGTCAATTGATCGAGCGCATCCAGTCCCTGAAGCTTCGGAAGGATTTCTCCGGTGACGTTTCCGACGGCTTTGGTGACGCCTTTGCCCGAAAACCGTTTCTTGTCGCCATCACGCAGTTCGATCGCTTCGTTTTCGCCAGTGCTCGCGCCACTGGGAACCGCCGCCCGGCCCGCCGCGCCGCATTCGAGCGTCACATCCACTTCCACCGTCGGGTTGCCGCGCGAATCGAGGATTTCGCGCGCCTCTATAGTTTGAATTTTTGTCATAAAATCGAACGGACATGATAGATTCCTGCCCCCGCCAGTCAAGAAACCTGTTTTGCGATTCGCATTGCAACTTAGGGTGAGCGAATTACTTTGTCACCGATGAACACAGACGGGGCCTCAACCAATGAACCGCCGATTCCGGAATCGATCCTGAATTTTTGGAGCGGCCAGGACCATTTCATTCACATTGTCATCATTGTCGGCCTGGCATTTCTGGCAAACATCATCGTCAAATCCATCCGGCAATACAGCGAATGGTTGATCAAAAGAAGTCACGAAAAAAAACATCCCTTTGACTTTTTCACCCAACAGCCAAAATTTATCACGCTCACGCGGCTGATTGTCAGCGCCATCACTTTTCTGATTTATGCGCTGGCGATTCTTTTTGTCCTTTTGATTTACGATCCGACCGGAACCGGCAACACGTTCAAAACCTACCTCACCAGCGCGGCGGTCGTCGGCCTGGCGTTGAGCTTTGGGTTGCAGGGGCTCGTCCAGGACGTCGTCACCTGCGTGACGATCATCCTCTCGGATGCGATGGATGTGGGCGACGTCGTGGACCTGATGAACGGCGCCATTGGGCGCGTCGAACGCATCGGCTTGCGCTTCACCACGGTCATCAATTTTTACAACCAGGTAATTTTTGTCCCCAACCGCAACATCGTCAACATCAGCCGCTTTCCGCACGGCGGCATTCTCGCCTATGCCGATGTGCAAATCCCCGCCAATGCCGACCCGCAGAAAGTGGTCGAGACGATTAAGCGCGTGTCCCAGGGCGCCTGGGCGCAATTCGGCGCCATCATCCTGACCGAGCCGCTCCTGGGCCAAATCCAAGCCACTCCGGGCGGCTGGAATTTTCTCCGCGTGCAATTCAAAATCTGGCCCGGCCAAAACGGTTTGATCGAAACCACCTATTGCTCCCAAATGGTCGCGGCCATGAAAACCTTTGACCCCGGCTACACCGGCTGGCAGGTGGTGGTCACCTATCGAGCCATGGGGAAGTGACGATCTCGCGGCTTGCCGCTCCCCGCGCGGCCGAAACACGTAAATTTTGGTTGCGCAGCGAATGGCTGGGGCGTAGGAATGGAACATTCAGGTATGCCCATTGGCCCACTCAGCGATTCGCACCGGCAAATCAGCGTGGTTGAGCCGGTCAGCCCGGCGCTGGAACGCGTCAAGCAAATGCTTTTCCACCCGTTCGACGCCGGCAAATGGTTCGTCATCGGATTTTGCGCCTGGTTGGCCCGCTTGGGTGAATCGGGCGGCGGCGGAAGCTATGGCGGCAATAATTTCAACTCCGCCAGCCATCCGTCCGCGGAAAGCTTCCGCGACTTTATTGACAAAGCCCGGGATTTCACGCTGCATAACCTGTATTGGATTGTTCCGCTGGCGGCCTTTCTCCTCCTCTTTTTTCTGGCGTTGTGGCTCGTGCTCCTCTGGCTTAACTCCCGTGGCAAATTCATGTTTCTGCACTGCGTCGCTCTGGACAAGGCGGAAGTCGTCGAGCCATGGAATAGATTCGCCGCGCCCGCCAACAGCCTGTTCCGCTTTCGCCTCGTGTTGGGTTTGGCGGGGATGTTCCTGATGCTGCCGCCGATGGGATTTATCGCCCTGCTTATCATCAAAATGGTCCTGGCGGGAGCGCCGGACCTGGCGGCCATTCTGCTGGCGGCGGGCCTTGCCATGTTCATGTTCCTTGTGGGAATCGTCTTTGCGCTCATTCAGAAATTCACCTTGGATTTTGTCATCCCGATTTTGTATCTGCGCGGTGGCAATTGCCTGGCCGCCTGGGGCGAATTTTGGAAATTGCTCTGTGCCAATGTCGGGCTCTTCACCTTGTATATCCTGTTCCAAATTGTCCTAGCGATGGCGATCGGCGTGCTCGTTTTTTTCGCCATTCTCCTGACCTGCTGCCTTGCCGGCTGTTTGTTGATCATTCCGTATATCGGCACAGTCCTTCTGCTGCCGGTGTTGATTTTCAAACGCTCCTTTTCCCTCTATTTCCTGCGGCAATTCGGCGCCAATTACGATGTGTTCCCGCCAACCGCTTCCCAACCGGCTCCCACAGGCTTGCCTCCTCGTTAAGCGGGATCAAGCCTTTTATTCAGAAACAATTCGGATTGCCCGTCCGGCCCTAAAAGTGTGTCTGAAAAAAAGGCCGGCTGAGGGATTGCGGGCCGCCCCGCCGCAAGACCGCCCGGGATATTTTTCAGACACGCTCTAACTTTCGCCAGGCGCTCACAAATTCCTCATCACCCTCGCCATTTCCAGCGCCGTGTGCGCCGCTTCTGTCCCCCGATTGTGCTTTGCGCCCAGGCAACGGATTTTCGCGTGCCTGACTTTGTCAAAAACAAAGACGGCATGGATCACGGGGATTTTGTGCAACACTTGGATTTGCGCCAGCGCATGGGTCACGCCCCATCCAATGTGCTCCGCATGGCTCGTCTGCCCCTGAAAAATTACGCCAAGACAAATGATCGCGGAATACCGCATGCGCGACGTGCGCTGCGCCAGTTTGGACACCGCCGCCGGAATTTCAAAAGCCCCCGGCACGCGAACGATGCGAAGCCGCGCCCCGGCCCGCAGCAACTCCTCACGCGCCGCGTGCAGCATCGCGTCCACGTACTCCGAATTGTAGCGCGAAGCCACAATGGCAAACGTGCCTTCCGCGCGAATCGTTTCAGTTTTGACGGCTTTGAGCATGATTTAAATTTCTCTGCCATCACAAGTTCTCAGGCTGTTTCATCAATTCAGATATCCGCTGGAGCAGCCGGCCCGCCGCCCCCCCATCCAGCACCCGATGGTCGAAGCTCAACGTCAGGTTCGCTTCCATGATCGGCACAAACTCGCCTTTGACCGAATCCCAGTGCGGTTCGTGCCGTGCCGCACCCAAACCGAGCACCAGCGTCTGCTCCGGCAGCGGAATCGGCGTCGCCCATTCCAACCCGAACGTCCCAAAATTCGTGACGGTGGCGATGGAACCGCCCGTGGCGCCCGCGGGCAGCTTCCGCTCGCGCGCCAACTCGACCAATTCGTTGTACGGAGCGATTAATTCCTTCAGCAATTTTTTGTCCGCCTTGCGGATCACCGGCACCAGCACCCCGTCCTCGGCTTCCACCGCAAAGCCTATGTCAATGGACGTCGGATGAACAATCTTGCTGCCCACGAGCCGTCCAGCCGGCTTGCTGTTTTCAGCCAGCGCCACCGCCAGCGCGCGCAAGGCGCAAAGCGCCGGACCAGGCTTCGGCCGCGCGACTTTGCGATACGCAAAAAGCGGATCCAGGCAAACCGGCATCCCGACATTCGCTATGGGCCGCGTCCAGCTCCGGCGCATCGCGTCCGCAACGGATACACGCATGGACGAGGCATCGCTCATCCGTTGTTCTTCAAGATGTGAAATGAATTTCTCAAAATCTTCAATCGTCACACGCCCCGCCGCCCCGCTTCCCGCCACACCCGACAAATCCGCCGCGCTTAGCCCCAATTCAGTCATCCGCGCTTTGAGCCGCGGCGAAAGGTAACTCGCGCCCGCGGCGTTCGCCGGCACGGGCAACCCCCGCACCGTCGGCTGCACTCGCGTCCGGTTGCCGTTGGCGTCCGCGCTGCCAACACGATCGGTGTCCGAACTCTTCGGCGGCGCCGAATCCAGGCCCGCCCGCGCCGCCTCTTCCTCCGTTGCTTCTATTTGTCCCAGCACCGCCCCCACCGCGTAACTTTCGTTCAATTGGGCCATGAACTGTTCAATCTTCCCGCCGCAGGGCGATGTCACCGTCATCGTCGCTTTGTTGGTTTCCACCTCGATCAGATTCTGGTCGGCAACGACCGTGTCGCCAGGCTTCACAAGAAAGGCGACAATGTTGGCCTCGGCAATGGATTCGCCGAGCTGCGGCATGATGATGGGAACCCGGGGCATGGTTTATAAAACAAGGATGGAAGATCGAAGGTGGACGATGGATAAGGCCATTCGCTCTTGGCTCCATCTATCCTCTATCCTCGTCTTGGGTTGATGGTTCATGGTCGTTGGGATTTATGAGCGCAACAGATTCCTCGCTGCTGACGCCACACTTCTCGCCGTGGGCCTGTGCGCCGCCCACAAATTGGGATGATAGGGCACCGGAGTGTCTTTGGCGTTGAGGCGTTGGGGCGGGGCGTCCAGCAGGCCAAAGCCTTCGCCCGTCACGCGCGAAATGATTTCCGCGGTCACGCCGCCCCACGGCCAGGATTCTCCCACGCACAACAGTTTTCCCGTCCGCGCCACGCTCGCCACCACCGTGTCCGTGTCGAGCGGCTTCACCGAACGCAAATCCACCACCTCAATTTCCCAGCCCTCGCCGGAAAGTTCCCGCGCCGCTTCGAGCGCCTCATGGACCATGGCGCTATAAGTCACCACGGTTAAATCCCGCCCTTCACGAGATATTCGTGCCTTGCCCACCGGCAACGCCTCGCTCGGCAATTCATCGGCTTTCAGATGGTAATAAAGAAATTTGTGCTCGCAGAAAATCACCGGATCATCCAGCGCCACCGCTTCCAGCAACATCGCGTAGGCGTCCTCAACGGTCGCGGGAGTAAGCACGATGAGACCGGGATAATGCGCATAGATCGCCTCAATGCACTGGCTGTGAAATGGCCCGCTGCCCGATGTGCCGCCAAACGGCAGTCGTACCGTAATGGGGCAGGGAACATTTGTCCTCCAGAAAAGCGTCGCCGCCTGATTCACGATTTGATTGAAACCAACGGTCGAAAAATCCGCAAACTGCATCTCGATGATCGGCCGCATCCCCTCGATCGCCGCCCCAACCGCCAGGCCTACCATCGCATCCTCGGATATCGGCGAATCCAGCACGCGCCCCGGATACTCCTGCGCGAGGTTCTTCGTCGCCTTGAACGCGCCGCCAAACGCACCCACGTCCTGCCCATAGATGAAGACACGCGGGTCATCGCGCAAGGCGTGCGCTTGCGCTTCGCGAATGGCTTCCAAATATGTCAGGCTCATCTCTCCTCGTTTCCCTCGTTCAAATGTCCGGTGGCGATGCTGTGCCATTGTTCCACAAATGGATCAGGCGCCGGCTCCCGCTGCACCTGCGCCACCGCCTCCTCAATTTCACGGATGATCTCGTTCCGCAATATGGCGACTCGCGACGGTGCCATCCATTTTTGCCGCAGCAGATACTCCTCCGCTACTTTTAAACAATCCCGGCCCAGCGGCGATTCCCATAATTTCGGGTCAATGTAATCGTTGGGATCATGCTCGCCATGCCCGCAAAGCCGCAGCAATTCCGCCACAACCAGCTGCGGACCGCCGCCGCGCCGCGCGCGCGCAACCGCCTCGCCAACCACTTTCAGGCAGGCCCCCAAATCCGTCCCGTCAACCGTTTGAACTTCCACCCCGTATCCCGCCGCTTTGTCAGCCAGACTGTCGCAGGCAAACTGAAAATGGGTGGGTGTCGAATAGGCATATTGATTGTTGGCCACAATCAATATCAACGGCAACTTCTCCACCCCCGCCTGATTAAGCGCTTCATGAAATGCCCCCGTCGAAGTCGCGCCCTCCCCAACACAGGCGGCCCCGACCGTTCCGGAAATCTTCTTGTATCGGCGCGCAAAAAGCACCCCGTTCACCACCGAAATCATCGCCCCCAAATGGCTGACCATCGGCAGATATCCCTCTTGCGGTTTGCCGCGATGCACGTTGCCGTCCCGGCCGCGCATCGGGCCGAGCGACGAGCCCAGATACGTGCGCACCGCATCCAAAACAGTCTCGCCGAAGGCTAGCCGGCCCGCGGCATCGCGGATCAACGGCGCGAAAACATCCCCTTTTTTGAGGGAAATTCCCACCGATACGCTCAGGGCTTCCTGCCCCCGTCCCAGAAACACGCCGCCGTGGATCTTTCCCGCGCGATACAGCGCCGCAAATTTGTCATCCAGCAGCCGGGCGAGCAGCATGAAACGATAAGCGGCGACATGAACGTCCTGCGCAGCGGCGGCGTCCGTCCGCGGGCTGGCATCAAGCACCGTTTGCAGCATGGGATAAGTTTAATAAAAAATCGCCCCGCCAGCAATCCAAAGTTTGACACCGAATTGATTTGGAGGCGGTTGGGAGCGGACAAGAAATGAGATTTACAAATCTGACGCTGAAATCTTGGCGGCTGGCAGGGCGCGAGCGACGAGCGTATCCGTCCCGATCAGTCTGGATGGCGGGCGGGCAACGCCGCCAGCGGACAAAACAACAAGTCAGGTTGGAAAGATTATTTCTTGACGGCTCCTTACGGCGCGTTCCCCAGTTCTTTGATCAGGTCCTCCACCACCCAGCTTCCCCCTGACGCTTGCAAGCCATCGGCGGCGTCTCCATGCCGCCAAACCGCGTAGCGTATCGCCAGCCCCGCATCCGCTTCCAACCCCGATTGCGCCAAATACCCGGCGATGAACCCGCTCAATACATCTCCGCTCCCGCCCTGTGCCAGATGAGCGTTGCCAGACGAATTGACAAAAATTTCCCCTTCGCTTCTGCCAACCAGTGTTTGGTGCCCTTTCAATACCACCCAGCAGTTGCCGTACCGCTGCGAAATTTCCCGCACCGCCTGCGTCCGGTTCATTTGAATCTTTTGTGCCGTCGAATTGATCATCCGCGCCGCTTCCCCGGGATGTGGGGTGACGACGCGAACCAGATTTTTGGGCAGCGCACTTGCCGCCAGCCAATCCAACGCGCTCGCATCCACAACCATCGGATGCGGAAAATCACGCCACAGCCGGCGCAAAACACCTTTCATTTCCTCAGCCAATTCCGGCGCCGCAAGGCCGGGGCCAAATAAAATCGCGCTCGCCTTGTCAAATAACTTCGTGTCTGGCTTCCATAGGCTGACCATCACCGCTTGCAACTGCGCCGCAACCGGATGATACACCGCCTCCTGCGTAAAAAGCGTAATCAACCCCGGCTGCGCCCGTTGCGCTCCGCGCGAGGCCAGAACCGACGCGCCGTGGAATCCCAGGCTCCCGGCGACAATGCCCAAATGTCCGAAGGTGCCCTTGTGCGCGGCGACCGTGCGGCGCGGCGGAAAATCCTGAAAATCGTCCCGTAACGTCCAGTTCAAATCCGATTTGAGCGGGCAGGGGACCAAGCCAACTGTCTCCAATACTTCCAAACGCCCCACAAACGGCCACGCCGTTGGCGCCAGCATCCCGGCCTTCGGCGCGCCGACAGTCAGCGTATGGGTCGCTTTGATCGCCGCTCCCATCGGCTCGCCCGTCTCGCAGTTCAGGCCCGACGGAACATCAACCCCCAGAATGGGAATCTTTGACCCATTGACGGCCGCGATGAATTTTTGCCAGTCTTCGTCCAGCGGACGGTTCAAGCCGATTCCAAAAAGGCCGTCCACAATCAGCGCGAAACGTTTTTCCAGAAGTTCTTGAAGTTTCGGCAGGTCGGCGGCCGGCGACGTCACGTCCAGAATTTCAATCTTTCGTTCGTCCAGAAATTCCTGCATCGCGCGCGCGTCGCCGCCATTGTTGCCCTTGCCGGCCAGGATTAAAATCGCCGTGTTCGCCCCGCTCAGCTTTCGCACGCGCCGTGCCAGTCGCTTGCCGACCCGCCGGATCACCTCGGCCTCGGTCTGGCCGGCCGCCCACGTCGCGCTTTCCCATTCACGCATCTGGGAGACAGTAATGACAGGAACAGACATCCGCAAAGTCTCAGCCTTCACCTTTGAACTTTCAAGCCTTTAGCGCGCCCGCGGCGTGCCGCGACCTGCGCCAAAAAGATTCTTACCGGTCCGGAGGGGGGTGACTGGTTCGTGTGAACGGGTCGTTGTGCCAAATGTCAGTGTTGGCAACGGATCCAACAACTCCTGGCAGTTTCTTGCGTGGGAATTTTCTGTGGTGAATCGCTCATAGTGACGACACTGCCTAAATGCGCGGACGCATCAAGCATGAATTATTCACCGTTTGAATGCTGACGCTGAGGAAGCAGTTTGAGCAGTTTTGTCTTTACCAATTCTCCGGCGCGAGCCGCTGTTCAACGAAGGAATCAGCTGCTCCAAAGCGTCGCGGTTTAATTGGGAAAGGTCTCATATTACGTTTGCATATCGTAGCGTAATTCGCTTCGTTGTGAAAACGCATAAATTGCATCCTTGGCCGATGGGTTAAGGAGCGGCCGTCTTTCGATTCTGGGAGCCGCGGCGACTGCGGCATGGCATGGTCCATGTTTCGGCAGTCGATCCCGTGACAGCTTTGGTCATGGCCGAAATGTGTTCAACACGCGAAACGCCTTACAAATTTGTAATTCGCAAGACAGTTCGCCGTCATCTTGGAACCTCTCTAAACCTTCAAAAACACAAATTCAAACAAAGAAAAAAATATGAAAATCATCTTTAAATCTTTTCGGACCCGTTGGGCCGTCTTCGGACTGGCCGGCGCCATGGCAACCGCCGGCGCCGCCTTCGCCCTGGCCGAATCATCACAAACCAACGTCAGTCGGGCAGACTTGAATGTCCCGTTGCAGGAGTCATCTGTGGCACGGGATGGCCTGCCGCGCGGCAGTTACGCGCCGATTGTGCAACAGGTCGCCCCGGCCGTGGTCAAGATTGAAACGACCACGACCATCAAGGGTCCCGAGGTGCAAAATTTCCCGGGTTTTAACGATCCGTTCTGGCGGCAATTTTTTGGCGACCAATTTGGCCAGGCTCTCCCGCCGCAATCCCTTGGCCCGGAAGTTGAACACGGCCTTGGCTCCGGCGTCATCGTCACTAGCGACGGCTATATCCTCACCAACAACCATGTCGTGGACGGCGCCAAGAACGTAATGGTGACTCTTCCTGACGGACGCGAATTCACCGGCAAGGTCGTCGGCCGCGATCCGAAAACCGACATCGCGGTCGTGAAAATTGACGCGCGCGACCTCCCGGTGGTCGCGATGGCCGACAGCCATAACGTGCAGGTGGGTGACGTCGTGCTGGCCATCGGCAATCCCTTTGGGGTCGGCGAAACGGTCACCGAAGGCATCGTCAGCGCCAAAAATCGCGACGGCATGGGCATTGAACACTACGAGGATTTCATCCAGACCGACGCGGCCATCAATCCGGGCAATTCCGGCGGCGCGCTCGTGGATATTGACGGCCGGTTGATCGGCATCAATACCGCCATCATGACCCGTTCGGGCGGCAGCCAGGGAGTCGGCTTTGCCATCCCGTCGGATTTGGCGCGGAACGTCATGGAAAGCCTGATCAAATACGGACACGTGACCCGCGGTTATCTGGGTGTGATGATTCAAGATGTCACGCCGGCATTGGCGCCCGAGTTTGACCTCAAAAACAACCAGGGCGCTCTCGTCAGCCAGGTCGAGCCCGAGGGCCCGGCGCATCAGGCCGGAATCAAGGACGGCGACGTGATCGTAAAATTCAATGGCGACCGGATCACGGACAGCAACCAACTGCAATTCGACGTGGCGGCAACCAGGCCCGGGTCTAAAGTGCCGGTCGAAGTCATGCGCGACGGCGACGCAAAGACCTTGGAAGTCACCATCAAACCGCTGCCGGGTACGGAACAACTGGCCGAAGCCGGTTCGCAAAACAGCAACGACAACGGCACACTCAACGGCGTGACCGTCGGCAACCTGGATCAACAGGCCCGTCAACAATTCAATATTCCCAAGAACGTCGAAGGCGCGCTGATAACACAGGTGGACCCAACCTCCGCTTCGGCGCAAGCAGGCCTTCAGCCGGGTGAGGTTATTGAGTCCATCAACCGCCACCCGGTGACCGATGCCAACGAGGCTGTCCAATTGACCGAGAATCCCAAAAGCAAAGTCACGCTGCTCCGGATTTGGGACAATGGCGGCAGTCATTACGTGGTGGTGAACGAAAGCGACCAGGTCGGTTGATTGGCCGGCTCATTTCATCGTTCTCCCGCACCGGAACCGGCCGGTGCGGGAGTTTCCGCATTGTAACCTATGGTTCAGCGCATCATTATGGAAGAAAACGTGCGCATACTGGTCGTCGAGGATGATGAGAAAATCGCCTCGTTTGTCGTCAAGGGCCTGAAGCAGAACGGCTACGCCGTGGATCACAGCCCCGACGGTGAACAGGCGTTTGCTCTGGCCCGGACCGTCGCATACGACGCGACGGTCATGGACCTGATGTTGCCTAAACTCGATGGATTGAAAGTGATCGAGCAACTCCGGGCGGGCGGAATCCGCACGCCGGTCCTGATTCTTAGCGCCAGGGCCTCGGTGGATGACCGGGTGAAGGGTTTGCAGGCAGGCGGCGATGATTACCTCACCAAACCGTTCGCCTTTTCCGAACTGCTGGCGCGCGTGCAGGCGCTCATCCGCCGGGCAACCCAAACCGCCGAGCCAACCCGCCTGACCGTTGGCAATCTGACGCTGGATTTGCTCACGCGCGAAGTGCGCCGGGATGACAAGGCCGTTGAATTGCAGCCGCGCGAATTTGCCTTGCTGGAATATTTGATGCGGCATCCCAACCGCGTCGTGACCAAAACCATGATTCTCGAACACATTTTTGATTTCAGTTTTGATCCGCAAACCAACGTCGTGGACGTGCTCGTGCATCGCTTGCGCAACAAGGCCGATCCCGATAAACAAATGATCCAGACTCTCCGGGGAGTGGGCTATGTCCTTCGCTCTGCTTAAAACCGCGCGGCGGAACATCGGCGTCCGGCTCGCCCTCTGGTATGCGTTTGTCTTCGCGGCCAGCAGCGTGGCCCTGCTGATGATCGCCTACTATCTGTTGGCAGTCGCCGTGGGTCGCAAAGATCACGAGGTCCTCGAGGCGCGCTTGCAGGAGTATGCCGCCGTTTATGAGAGCGGCGGCCTGCCCGCGTTGCGCGACGCCCTCCAGCAGGAAACCGGAGATTCAAAGACCTTTTACGTCCGCCTCGTCAATGCCTGGAACGAGGCCACCCTCGTCAATGTTCCGGAGGATTGGATCGCCTTCAAGGACATTCCTGGCGGCTTGGCCGGTTATCGGCAACGCGTGTTCATCCGAATCCCCAAGGATGCCGGGAGGGATTTTCTGATCGCTTCGATGATCTTGCCGGACAATTCGCTCTTGCAGGTGGGGCGCAGCACGGATAGCCGGGCGGCGCTCCTGGAACCGTTGCGCCGGGATTTCGCCCTTTACGGCGGCGTCACGATTGTCCTGGGCTTCCTCGCCGGCGTCTTTTTTGCCAATCGCGCCATGCGCCCCATCCGTCAAGTGGTCGCAACCGCCCGTTCCATCATTCAAACCGGCCAACTCGACGCGCGCGTGCCGGCCCGAAAGTCGAACGATGAACTGGACGAATTGGTCCGCCTGTTTAACGGCCTGCTCGACAAAAACGAGGCCCTCATCCGGGCAATGCGGGAGTCTCTTGACAACGTGGCCCACGATCTGCGGACGCCGCTGACCCGGTTGCGCGGCAGCGCCGAGCTGGCGCTCCAGCCCCAGGCCGCCCCGGGCGCCGCCCACGAGGCGCTGGCCGACTGCGTCGAGGAAGCCGAGCGCGTCCTCAACATGCTCAACACGCTCCTCGATATCACCGAAGCCGGAGCCGGCATGATGAGATTACACCGCGAGCCGGTTGACCTTTGCGGAATGGTTCGCGACGTCGTTGAACTTTATGAATACGTCGCCGACGAACGCAAGGTGACCGTCCGGACGGAACTGCCTCCAGCTTGCGAAGCGTCGCTCGACCGCAACCGGATGCGCCAGGTGTTTGCCAACCTGTTGGACAACGCGATCAAATACACACCGGCGAACGGCGCGGTCACCATTTCAATCGAGGCTGAACCGTCACAGGCCGTTGTGCGGTTCCGTGACACCGGCGTCGGGATTCCAGTCGAAGAGCAGGGAAAAATCTGGACGCGGCTCTATCGCGGTGACAAAAGCCGGTCCGAGCGCGGATTGGGTCTGGGGTTGAGCCTCGTCAAGGCCGTCGTTGAAGCGCATCAAGGCAAGGTCGAGGTCGTAAGCCGCCTCGGCGCCGGGTCCGTCTTTACCATTACATTGCCGCCAAAAACAGGACAGACGACCCAGCCATAAATACTGAACCGCGGGGCAAGATGGAAGCTGGCCTACATATTGGCTTTCCACCTCTTTCAGGCTCTTTCATGTGGCTTACGCGATATTCACATACCCGGAACGCAGCCAGTCCAGTTCCATGGGCGGCGTTCGTGCAGCGCTTGGAGGACCCCCAATCCGTCGAACGATTTCAATGACAGATTTCTTGTCCCCGACTTGAATTGGCACAATTCGCGCCATTGCCGCCCTTTCCACTTTGGGCGGATAATGGGACTGGATTTGGAAGGCGGTTGCTGGGCGGCTGGAACCGAGCAAGGAACCCTTACCCCTCCGACCATAACTCGCTCAGTCACAAGCGTATAAACAGCTTTTATATCGGGACCGAACACTATTTTCCACGCTTGCTCAATGCTCCGGCGGCGCCCCTTCACCGCTCTTTAAGTGCTCGGGTGAAGCTTTAAGTGTCGCTTTTCTCACGCAATTCTTTCCGCAGTTTGTTACCTTTCGCAATCGGTGACGTTTACATCATAGGAATGAACGAATCCGAGTTGTTACGAGTGTTCAA
>JASHVW010000147.1 GCA_030044395.1 Verrucomicrobiia bacterium | reverse complement strand
GCTTCCTTGTTTGAAAAAGCCCCGCGCGCGCCGGCGGCGGGAGAGTTGATGGCGGCCTTGGCTTCGGCCAAATGGCCCATCCCAATGGAGACGCCGTTGAAAGCGCGTTTTTCCAGGTCGGTCGAGTAGGGGTATGGCCGGGGTTTGGCGCCAAAATTGTATTTAAAGTTTTTCCAATTGTCGCCGCGCTGGTAACTGGTGCCGAGCGCGCCACTGGGGTCGTAACCGCAATGGACCATGCAATGCTCGCAACGCGGGTCGCGCGCCACCCCATTAACCACGCCGTACTTTTCCCAGTTCACTTTTTCCAGCAATTCCTGATAGCCGGAATAATGGCCGTCGGTCATCAAATAGCAGGGGGCTTTCCAGCCGCGGATGTTGAAAGTGGGGATGGCCCAGGCGGTGCAGGTCAACTCGCGCTTGCCGGCCAGAAATTCCTGGTAAACTGGCGTGCCAAAAATGGTGAAGGCCTTGCCCCAGTCCAAAATGTTGGCGAATTTCTTCCGTGTCATGTCCCGTGTGAGAAAAAATTCCTTGGGATCTTTGCCGAGGCGCTTCACCATATCCTTCTTCGCCGCGTCGTAATCATAGCCGGGTGAAATCGTGTGACCGTCCACTTCCAGCGACGACAGAAATTTGAACATGTCTTCAATCTCGCGGACGTCGGTTTCCTTATAGACGGTGGTGTTGGTGGCAACCTGGTAGCCAAGGATTTTGGCCATGCGGATCGCTGCAATACATTCTTTAAAGACACCCTCGCGTTCGACGATCAAATCGTGGGTAAATTCCAGACCGTCCACATGAACGTTCCAATACATCCATTGGGAGGGGCGGATGACGATTTTCTTTTTGGCGGCGTTGTCGGCCTGGCGAATGGCCCCGGCTTCCTTTTCGGAAATCAACCCGGCGTCGAGCAAGTTTTTCAGCTCGGGCTCGATCCCGGGCGAATAATTTGCAGCCAGGTATTCCCTCATTTTTTTCCGCATGAAGACGCCGTTGGTGCAGATGTAGAGGATGCGGCCCTGGGCCAGGAGGCCGTTGACCAGTTCTTCGATCTTCGGATAAATCAGCGGTTCGCCCCCGCAAATGCTGACCATGGGTGCGTCGCATTCCGCCGCGGCCTGCAGGCATTTTTCCAGCGGCACCATGTCTTTGAGCGAGGTCGAGTATTCGCGAATGCGGCCGCAGCCGGTGCAGGTGAGATTGCAGGTGTGGAGTGGTTCGAGTTGCAACACCATCGCAAACTTCGGCGTTTTCTTCAGCTTGTGTTTGATGATGTGGCCGGCAATTTTCGTCGTCAGCGCAAGAGGAAATCTCATATCATTTTATTGGATGAAGCCAGCTCCCTGGATGGATCCGGTGAAGCCACCGGCGCGTTGGTGGTGGTGTCATTTCTCAGCAACCCGGGCAGGAAGAACGATGCCGGTGAAACGCTGCCGCCGGTGTTGATGCCTCCGCAACCGGCGCCGAAAAAGACCAGCGCGGCGAACACTGCGGATAGCAACAAAAAATTCCAATTTAATTTCACTTTGGTTAGTATAAATTAGGACAAAATAATGGCAACTGTTAAATCAAGGCGTAAAAACGCGGCCGCCGGGCGCCTGGCCGCGATTTTATTTTTTGCGGCAGGCATGCCTGATGCAGGCGAGGCGCAGAATAAAATTTTTGCCGCCCGCGCTGAAGCGGAATTTCACCGCGCGCAATCCCAGTTCGAAACGGCGGACAATTCCACCAATGCCATTCGATTCGCCCGCGCGTGTTTTGATTGGGCCGATTTTGCCACCAACAAGGAGGAGCGCGCGGCCATCGCCAACCAGGGCATCACGGCCTGCTCGGACGTGATTGCCCGCGAGCCGGAATCCGCCGCGGCGCATTATTACCTGGGGATGGATCTGGGGCAACTGGCGCGGGCGGAATTCCTGGGCGCGTTGCGAATTGTCCGGGAAATGGAGCGTGAATTCAAAAGCGCGGCGGAACTGGATCCGCAATTGGATTACGCCGGGCCTGAGCGCTGTCTGGGATTGCTTTACCGTGATGCGCCCGGCTGGCCGGCAAGCATCGGAAGCAAACGAAAAGCCAGGAGCTTTCTGGAGGAGGCTGCACGATTGGCACCCGATTATCCCGAAAACATTTTGAATCTCGCCGAATCGGATCTGAAATGGCGGGATACGAGTGGAGCGGAAAAGGAAATGGACGCACTGGACGCACTCTGGCCGGAGGCGCAAAAGAATTTCACCGGTGAAAGATGGGCGCAGGAATGGGCCGACTGGTCGGTGCGGCGCGTTTCCGCGCACCAAAAATTGGAAGCGATGACGAACGGAGAGAATCCGCCACATAATGGGAGGTAACGATTTTGTCACAAACAAATGTTTGCCGCCGCCGCGCCGTTCCCATATTTTTGCCGTGAGAAGCAAGTCCCGACCACCGTTACGCCGCGTTATGGACAAAAAATTAATGGCAACATTGAGCGACACTGGAATGTTTCTACAGGAATGGCTGGCGCATCCGAAACGCACCGGTTCGCTGCTGCCCAGTTCCAGGCACCTGGCCGCGGCGATGGCGCGGTGGCTGCCTGAGAACCCGGAAAGTATTGTGCTCGAACTCGGGCCGGGCACCGGCGTGGTC
>JASHVW010000146.1 GCA_030044395.1 Verrucomicrobiia bacterium | reverse complement strand
TTGGGCATCTTTTCCGTGATGTGGAGCGAACATTGCAGTTACAAAAACACCCGGCCCCTGCTCAAAACGTTCCCCACCAAATCGCCAAGGATTCTCGTGGGCGCCGGCGAAGAAAATGCCGGGATCGTGGATATCGGCGACGGCCTGGCCATCGCCTTCAAAATTGAATCTCACAATCATCCCAGTGCCGTCGAGCCGTTCCAGGGCGCCGCAACCGGCGTCGGTGGAATCGTCCGCGACATCTTCACCATGGGCGCGCGCCCCGTATGCGCCGTCAATTCCCTGCGCTTTGGCCCGATCGTCCCCGATGCGGCAACGGACGTGAATCCACCGGCCTCGACTCCGGAAATCGCCAACCACCAGTCCAACATCGCCAATAACAAACGTCTGTTTGCCGGCGTCGTTAGCGGCATCGCCCATTACGGTAATTGCTTCGGCATTCCCACCATCGCTGGCGAGGTCTATTTCGATAAATCCTATGAAGGCAACCCGCTCGTTAATGCCTTTTGCCTCGGCGTCTTGCGCCACGGCCAAATTGCCCGCGGCGCAGCGAGAGGAATCGACAACCCGGTTTTCTATGTCGGCCCGGCGACGGGACGCGATGGCCTGGCTGGCGCGGCGTTTGCCTCGCAGGATCTCACCGAGGAATCGGCCGAACAACAGCGGGGCGCCGTGCAGGTCGGCGATCCGTTCATGGAAAAACTGGTTTGCGAAGCCTGCCTCGAACTGCTCGCGACCGGCGCCGTCGCCGGCATCCAGGACATGGGCGCCGCCGGCTTGACCTGCTCAACCTGCGAAACCGCCGCGCGCGCGGGCACCGGGATCGAGATCGAGCTGGAGAAAGTCCCGCAACGCGCGCCCAACATGAGCAGCTACGAAATCATGTTGAGCGAATCGCAGGAGCGGATGCTCATCATCGTTCATAAAGGCCGCGAAGAGGAAGTAAAATGGATTTTTGACAAGTGGGATTTGCCTTGGGCGCAAATCGGCGTTGTCACGGACACCGGACACATGGTCGTGAAGCATCACGGCAAAACAGTGGCGGACATCCCGGCGAAAAAAATCGCCGACGAATCGCCGGTTTATCAGCGGGAAGCACGCGAACCCGAATTCCTGGCCGGGGTTCGGACCTTCCGGTTGGATGGAATCGCCGATACCAAAAGCCCTGCCGATGATTTGAAGAAACTGCTGGCGTGGCCGAGCATTGCATCCAAGAACTGGATTTATCGGCAATACGACCACATGGTGCGCGACGGCTCGATGGTTTGCCCCGGCAGTGACGCCGCAGTGCTTCGGATTAAAGCCGATTCGTTGCCGGACGCACCCAACGATAATCTTGCTGAAAAATTCATCGCGCTGACCGTGGATGGCAATGGCGCCTACGTTTTTCTGGACCCGTATGAGGGTGGAAAGATTGCCGTGACCGAAGCCTGCCGCAACCTGGCCTGCAGTGGCGCGGTGCCCCTGGGAGTGACCGACAATTTGAATTTTGGCAGCCCGATGAAACCGGAATTGTTCTGGCAATTGAAGGAATCCGTTCGCGGCCTGGCCGAGGCTTGCCGCGCCTTCAATGCTCCCGTTACCGGCGGCAATTGTTCTCTTTACAATCAAAGCCCCGCCGGCCCGATTGACCCCACGCCGACGGTGGCCGTGGTCGGCCTCATTGAAAAGCCCGGGCATGTCACCACCCAATGGTTCAAGGATGAAGGCGACGCCATTATTTTGCTCGGTGAAATCGCGGACACGAAGGATCCGCTTTTGGGCCTCGGCGGTTCGGCCTGGCTGCAAGTCATTCATGGCAGCAAACACGGCCTGCCCCCGCGCTGTGATCTGGAAACCGCCCGGACGCTCCACACGACATTGCTCGGTCTGATTCAATCCGGCGTCATCAAGAGCGCGCACGATTGCAGCGAAGGCGGGCTGGCCGTTTGCCTGGCCGAGTGCTGTATCTCACAACTGCTTGGTCGCGAAACCCCGCGTTTGATCGGCGCCCGGATTGATTTGTCAACTTTCAACAACATTCGCATGGATGCGGCTTTATTCGGCGAGACCCAGTCCCGGATTGTCATCTCCTGCGCTCCGCTGGATGCTCTGAAAGTGGTGGAGCGGGCAATATTACTTGGCGTTCCGGCGGTGCAAATCGGTAAAGTCGGTGGCGACCAATTGACCATTAAAACCTCCATCACCGAATTTTCCGCGCCGCTCACCGAACTCCATGACCTCTGGTGGAATTCCATCGCCCGCGCGATGCAATGAGGCATTTGGCCGCGGTTCAGCAAAACTTTGAGCGGTCATTTTTAACGGCCTTTAATCAATAGTCACCTGCCGTCCGATTCTCTTATGGCCAGGGACTTCCTTTGAACAAAACCCGCCATTTTCACTCCAATTCCTAACGCGACAAGATTTAACCGTTTGATTTCCGCCGTGGAATTAAGGTAATCTTCGGATTCAGATTCATGCGACAGTTTTTTACCATCGCAGGCAATGCCTTCATGGAACTGGTCCGGCAGCCAATTTTTCTGCTGCTGATGACTGGTTCCGTGCTATTCGAGATTTTCCTGGCAGTGCCGTATTACTTCGCGTTTGGCGACGAGCCCAAGCTCGTGGCCAATTCCACCCTGGCGGTGATGTTGCTGGCAGGCCTGTTCGGAGCGGTGGTGAGCGCCTCGTCGTCGCTGGCCCGCGAAATTCGCAGCGGGACGGCGCTGGCGGTTTTGTCCAAGCCGGTCGGGCGCGCGCAGTTCCTCCTGGCGAAATTCGCCGGCTTGGCGGCGGCGCTGACGATTCTGACCTTTATCAATATGATCGGCGTCCTGCTCGCCAGCAGAATGGCTTTCGACGCCTACGGCAAAACCGACCTGCCAGCAATTGAAATCTTCGGAGCGGGCATTGTGCTCGCTTATTGCCTGGGCGGCCTCAGCAACTTTTTCCTCCGGCGACCCTTTGTCAGTGACACCGTTTTTGCGATGGTGGTCTTTTGCACGGTCGCGGCGTTCATTGTTTTTCAATACACCAAGCAAATGGAAAGTCTTGGCACCCCAGCGAAGGTGAATTGGGACCTGTTGCCGGCCGGAATTTTGGTTCTGTTCGCCCTCTGGATCCTGGCGGCGCTTGCCCTCGCCTGTTCCACCCGGCTGGACACGATAGCAACGCTTGCAATTTGCTCGGCGCTTTTTTTGATTGGTTTGATGTCAGATTATTTTTTTGGCCAGCGCGCCGCGCACGGCGAACTCTGGGCATCAACGCTTTACAGTGTCATTCCAAACTGGCAGCTTTTCTGGCTTGCCGATGCCATTGAAACAGGAAGAAACACTTTTCAATGGGCATACGTGGGCAAGGCGCTGGCCTATGCCGTGTGCTATGCCGGTGCGGCCCTGGCCGTCGGAACGGCTCTGTTTGAAGAAAGAGAATTGAGTTGAACTAACATTACAGGCACAGCCGTTAGGCTGTCACTCGCTCTTGATAAAAAGATAAAACATGGATCGCAATGTCCAAAAGAATGCGGTGGTGAATCTGCTCGCCGCGCTGGTCGTCTTTATCGCGGCGTTCGCCGTCACCGCTTATGCCGGCTCGCTCGCCGGCGAAGCCGCAGCGGTTTTCCTCGGACTGGCGGTCCTCATCGCCTTTGCCTGCTGGTTCCAGATGCGGCTCGAGGAAAATGAACAGTTGGAAAAACTCGAAGTCGAGGAAATGGCCCGCGCCAAAGGCGAAGCCGCCATGTTCGAATCCAAGGAATCGGAATTGTTCCCCGCGCGGCGGTCCCGCGAGCAGTTCGAACGGTTCTTTATTCCGGGCTTTGCCGTCCTGCTCTTCATCGCGGAAGGCGCCGCCGGGTATTTTCTCTGGCGCTGGACCGGCGCCACGACCACCGCCATCTCACCCGACCGCGCCATGCCGGCCCTCTCCTTGTTCGCGATCGTCGCCCTGTTGCTGTTTTTGCTCGGGCGTTTCTCGGCGACGATTGCCCGGCTCGAAAATCATCGTCTCCTCCGACCCAGCGCCAGCTTCCTGCTCGCTGCCGCCTACGTTTGCGCTTTTACCGCCCTGGCCATCGCAGGCAACCGGACCGGTTTTCCACGCGCGGATTTCTGGCTGGCGCGCGCGTTGTGCATCCTGTTTGGACTGATGGCCGCAGAAATGTTGGTAACGCTGCTGCTGGAAATTTATCGTCCGCGTGTCAAAGGCAAGGTTTCCCGTCCGCTTTATGACAGCAGGCTCATCGGGTTGCTTGGCCAGCCGGAAAGCCTGTTCACCACCGCCGCGCAGGCGCTGGATTATCAATTCGGTTTCAAGGTTTCCGAAACCTGGTTTTTCCAACTGCTCGAAAAAAATCTCGCGCTCTTCATCCTCGCCCAACTGGCCGTCTTGTTTTTGTCAACCTGCTTCGTTTTTGTTGACGCCGGCGAGCAGGTGGTCCTCGAGCATTTTGGCAACCCCGTCGCCGTTCTCACCGCGGGTGGACATCTCAAATTGCCCTGGCCGATTGACAACACCTACCGCTATCGCACGGACCAAATCCAATCGCTCTACGTCGGATTCACGCCCGATACTACCAATGAACAAAACGTGCTGCTTTGGACGGTGGCCCACAATCAGGAACAGAACTTTCTTGTCGCCAACCGCAACCCGGAGACAACTCAGACTGAAAATGAGAATGCCGACACGAATCAGACGACCAAAACGCCGCCGGTGAGTTTGATTACCGTCAGCATTCCGGTGCAATATCAAATAACCAACGTACTGGAATGGGCATATACAAACAGCACTCCGACCAACCTGCTGGATGACCTGGCGACGCGGGCCGTTGTGCGCTACCTAGCGGGCGAGGATTTGGACGCCGTGATGGGCCAGGACCGCCTGGAAGCGGCGGGTCAATTGCGGGACGCCATCCAGGCCGCAGCGGACCAGCGGAAACTTGGAGCGAAAATTATCTTTGTCGGATTGCAGGACATTCATCCCCCGACGCCGGTGGCTGCCTCGTATGAGCAGGTGGACAGCGCTGCGCAAGAGAAGGTTGCCACCAACTATTATGCCACCGCCTATGCCATCACGAATAAAATTTTGACCGACGCGGAGGCCTATGCGACCAACCAGACGGCGCTGGCCACGCGGTTGCAAAAGGAAACCCTGGCCCTGGCGAGCGTGGCTCTCTTTACCAATCAAATCCCCGAGTTTAAAGCCGCGCCCTCGGTCTATGAAAACCGCGTGTATTTCCAAACTTTTGCGGACGCCACAAAGAACGCGCGCAAGTACATCCTCCTGGAGACCAACTTACAGGACATTTATTACCTGGATTTGGAGCAAAAAATCCGGACAGATTTGGAAAATATTCCCGTGAACGAATGATTTTATGAAACGAAATTTAACCACCATCATCATCGGCGCAGTGCTCGTCGTGATTTTTGTGCTGCTGCTCTTCACTTTTCAGGTGCGCCGCACCGAAATCGCCGTCGTCACCACCTTCGGCAAGCCGGTGCGCAACATTGACCAGCCGGGCCTTTATTTGAAGTGGCCATG
>JASHVW010000145.1 GCA_030044395.1 Verrucomicrobiia bacterium | reverse complement strand
CGCCCGTGCCGAGCTTTGGTTTCCATCGCAAAAATGTGTCCAATTGCCTGCTCATGCCGTGAGTTTATTCCAATTCGACGTTCGTGACATTTATTTTATTCGCGGCCCGGAGCGTGTTAATGTAGTGTAGCTAACGCTTCTTTACAATGAATGCAAAAGGGGACCCTCACCTCACCCTGACCACATGGGTATGGTTTTTCCCTACGACCCTCATCCGCCCTTCGGGCACCTTCTCCCGCTCCCGCGGGCGAAGGAATGTCGCCCCTCCCATCCGATGGGAGCGGAGAGGGAACAGCGTCCGAACGCCAACTGCATTCGCACATCCCGCTTTGACAGACCATTGCAAAGCTGAGACTGTTACAGCACGCTAAAATAATCCCATGACAAAACCACAGCGGCCCCCCCGGCGAAAGCTGCCGCGCTCTTTCAAGGAATTGACGCCCGCCAATCATTTCAATCCCGCAACCTTTTTTCGCGAATTGGTCTGGAAGGCATTGATGACACCGCGCACCGGCGTCTCCCGCCGTCCGGTCTTTCCCAGGTTGAAATACGGCGAAGTGGCGGTCACTTGGATCGGACACGCGTCCTTCTTGATCCAATTCACGGACTTGAACGTATTGATTGACCCGAATTTTGCGAACTGGCTCTTTCTCTTGAAGCGGGTCAGACGCAGCGGGCTTAAAATCCGCGATCTGCCGCCAATTGACTTGGTCCTGCTTACCCACGCGCATTTCGATCATTTCCACAAACCGACGCTGCGCAGGCTGCCGCATCCCAAAATCGGAATCATGCCGCGCGGCGTCGGTGACCTCGCCCACAACCTCGGCTTCTCCCGCATCGTCGAACTCGAATGGTGGGAAAGCTTTTCCCAGGCGCGCTCCAATTGGAAGGTCACTTTCGTCCCAAGCAAACATTGGGGCGCCCGCACCATCCATGACCGGCATCGCGGTTACGGCGGTTTCGTCCTGGAACATCAAGGCCGGAGAATATATCACGCCGGCGATAGCGCCTATTTCAACGGCTTTGTCGAAATCGGGAAAAGATTCTCCCCGACGCTCGCCCTGCTTCCGATCGGTGCGTATCACCCGGAAAGCTTCCGCAAGGTCCACATGGGACCGGACGAAGCCATCAAGGTTTTCAGGGAATTGGGCGCCAGATGGCTCGTCCCCATGCATTACGGCACCTTCAAGCTCTCCTTCGAGGAAATGGACGAACCACTGCGCTGGCTCCTCGAAATCGCCGCCAGGGAAAATTTGACCAGGCAGATCCGCGTGCTCGAAGCCGGCCTGCCGGTCGTATTTTAAGGTTATTTTAGTAGTGTCCGTAATTGGGCGGCCCCCGAAGGCCTTCGGGGTTCCTTCTCCCGCGGGAGCGCATAGGCGTCAAGTTAAGGATTAAGGCGCAGGCGGCGGGGTTTTTGGGGGTTGAGGCGGGAGAGGACGAGGGTGTTTTTGTCTTCGATTGACCATTGGAGTTGCTCGCCTTTTTGGATATTCAGAGCTTCTGCCAGGACGGCTGGCAGGTTGAGGTAAAAGGAGCGATTGGTCGGGCGCTCCACTTTCTGCACTTTAACAATGTAACCCATAGGCAAGGCAAGGGTACGCGAAAGATTTTATTTGACAAGTATATAGTATATATACTATATATCCATGCGCTCGCCATCAAAGGTCTTCCTGTCATTGGTTCAACAAAACCTCCTTCATCTGCGCTCGGCTTTGCAGGAGGTGGACTCCGAAAAACTCGCCCGCCAAAGCGGCTTCCTCCAGCGCTTGCCCCGCAAAATCCCCATCCCCAAATTGGTCCTGGCTTTGGCCGCCTTGGCCGCCGAAACTACCCTTTCCTTGGAACGAATCGCCACCGTCATGGGCCTGGCGGCTCAAACTTCCTACTCCAAACAGGCCTTGCACCAACGCTTGAGTCCCTCCTTGGACGATTTTCTGGCCCAGGTGGCGGCCTCACTCTTTGGCCGGGTGCTCGCGCCGGTCCAAAAGGGCGGCTGGTTTGCCGCTTTCTCGCGGGTATTGCTTCAGGACAGCACGGTCGAGCCTTTGCCCCATTCCTTGGCCGCCGCCTTTCCCGGTTCAGCCAATGGCCACAAAAAACACCCCGGCGCTTCTTTGAAGCTCCAGTTTGTTTGCGATTTGCTCCATTCCCAAGCCTTGCACCTGTCCCTGTCTGGTTTTACTCGCAATGACCAAAGCGCCTCCCCGGACCTTCTTAAACTCCTCCAACCGGGCGACTTGGTCATTCGTGATCTGGGTTATTTTGTCCTGAAGGTCTTGGAGCAAATTTCCCTGGCCCAGGCGTTTTTCCTTAGCCGTTACCACCATGGATTCAACCTCTATGATCAGGCTGGCCAACCCTTGGATTTGGCGGCCGCACTCCGCCCGGGCCAAGCTTGGGACGGCCAAGTGCTCCTGGGCAAAGACCAGTTGCCCGTGCGCCTGGTGGCCCTTCCGCTATCCGAAACCCTGGCCAATGAACGGCGGCGCAAGGCCCGCCTCAATCGCGACCGTCGGCTCAATCCCAGCGCCAAGCACCTGTATTTGCTGGGATGGAACCTCTTTGTCACCAACGTCCCGCCCTCCATCTGGCCGACCAATGTTTTCCCGTCGGTTTATCGAGTGCGCTGGCGCATCGAAATTATCTTCAAAGCCTGGAAAAGCCATTTGGGATTTCGTCAAATCAATTGCCGCACCGCTAACCTGCTCCGACTCTCGGTCATGACCAAGCTCTTGTTTTGTATCGCGGTCTATCGCCTCTGCGACGCCTTGGAACTGATGGGCGACCACCAGCGCCATCCGAGCCTGCTGCGCTTGGCCCGCATTCTGGGACACTGTTCCTGCTGGTTTGCGGCCACGGTCCTGGGAATCCCTTTGGCTCAATGGCTCCAATGCCACCTGCACCACCACGCCTTTTACGAACGCAGACCTGACCGCAAAAACTTCTACGAATTATTCCCCGCCTCCAGCTTATGCTTAACTTGACGCCGATGCGCGGGAGCGGGAGAAGG
>JASHVW010000144.1 GCA_030044395.1 Verrucomicrobiia bacterium | reverse complement strand
CCCGGTAAATCGGCCGCGGAGTGATGGAATAGTCCACACTGGAATACATGTTGAACCACCAAAAAAGATTTGCGATGGATGAATTGTGACTGGCGATTTCAGGGTGTTTGCGCAATTCATCCCAGATTTTCGGACACTGCACCAGGTGGTTTGATTGTTTCCAGAAATGAACCTCGGCCAGGCTGCGGTCATACCAGCCGTTGCCGACGATGCCGTGCCGGGACGGCGGCGCGCCGGTCAGATAATTCGACTGCGCGACGCAAGTGACGGCGGGAAACGCCGGCGCGATCTGGGCGAGGGCGCCGCGTCTGGAAAATTCGGCGATGCGCGGCGTGTGTTTACCGACGAGCGCCCGGGTGAGGCCGACGACATTGATGACGGCCAGCCGGTTCATTTCTCGCCCGCGCGCTCACGAAGTTCCTGGATTGCCGCCATCACCTTTTTCGGAATCATTTCGTGGACTTCGAGGCCGCGTCCGATTTCCTTGAGCAAGGTCACCGTTAATTCACCTCCGAGATGCTCACGGAATTCTTCGAGGCCGGAAATAATCTGGAATTCGCCGTTCCGGCCGCGATTCAGCAGTTCGCAGGCGAACAATCCAAACTCGAGCTGTTCCAGAAGCTTCAGGACGCGGTCGCAGGATTTCTTGTCCAGCAATCCGGTTTCGCGCGAATAAATGGCGTCGAGCGCGATGCCGATGGCGACGGCGTCGGAATGGGGGATGCGGAAATTGGAAAGTTGCTCCAGCTTGTGCGCGGACCAATGCCCGAAATCGAGGGGGCGCGCCGAGCCGGTTTCGAAGGGGTCGCCGCCAGTCGCTATGTGATCCAGGTGCAATTCGGCGCTGCGTCGGATCAGCCTCTTCATCGCCGCCGGCTCGAATGAACTCAATTGTTCCACGTCGCGCTCAATTTCCTCAAAAAAATCGGCGTCGCGGATGCAGGCGACCTTGACGGCCTCGACATAACCGGCGCGTTTCTCGCGCGGTTTGAGAGTGGCAAGGAGATTGAAATCGTTGATGACGGCATAGGGCGGGGCGAAGGTGCCGACGAAGTTCTTTTTGCCGAAGGCATTGATGCTGTTTTTGACACCGACGCCGGAATCGGCCTGGGCCAGGGTGGTCGTCGGGATGCGAATGTGCCGGACGCCGCGATGGGCGGTGGCGGCGGCAAATCCGGCGATATCCAGCAACGCGCCCCCACCCACGGCAATCACATACGACTGCCGGTCGATGTGATGGCGGTCAATTTGCGCGAGAATGTCGGTGACGATCGTGACGGAATTCTTCGAGTGCTCGCCGCCGGGGACGAACAGAGGGGAGCGGACCAGTTGCAACGGTTTGGCGTGGCAGGCGAAATACGATTCGATCTCGCGTTCGAGGTCAGGCTGGGACTGCGCGAGCGCGTCTTCCAAAACGACCATGACCTTGCGCGGCAGGTGGTCGGCCAGGGCGTTTTTCAACACGAGGTTTTTTTCCGCAAAGACGTCCTCGGTAAAAAACACGCGCAATTGCCAGCCGACACGAATCGAGCGCTGAATCACAGGCATGACGACAATTTGCCGCCGATGACACCGACTTTCGAGCTTTATTTGGCGACCGTCTTATCGTCAGGAATCCGCATCGCGTAGAATGAGCGATACACGAAGATGAGCGCGACGAGGAGGCAAACGCCGCCGACCAGCCAGGAGGCATGAGAAGTGGATTGGGCCTGAAGCGAGGCTTTCTTCATCGTCACGGCGATTTCAGTCGCGAGCAGGCCAAATAGGGTCGTAAACTTGATGATCGGGTTCATCGCCACCGAACTCGTATCCTTGAACGGATCGCCGACGGTGTCGCCGACGACGGTGGCGGCGTGCAATTCGGTGCCCTTCTGGCGCAAATCCACCTCGACGATTTTCTTGGCATTGTCCCATGCGCCGCCCGCGTTGGCCATGAAGATGGCCTGGAACAAGCCGAAGAAGGCGATGCCGATGAGATAGCCGATGAAGAAATACTGGTTGAAAAACGGCAGGCCGAGGGCCAGCGCAAAGACCACCACGAAAATATTGATGAGACCACGCTGCGCATACTGCGTGCAAATCCCCACGACTTTTTTGCTGTCGGAAATGGAAGCGGCGGATTTTTCGAGGTTGAGATTTTTCTTGATGAAGACGACCGCGCGATAAGCGCCGGTGACGACGGCCTGGGTGCTGGCGCCGGTGAACCAATAAATCACCGCGCCGCCCATGATCAAGCCGAACACAATTTGCGGCTGAATCAGGCTCAAGCTGGCAACGGCTCCGCCAAAGGTCTTCTCCAGCAACATGACGATGCCAAAAATCATCGTGGTGGCGCCGACAACGGCGGTGCCGATCAAGACCGGCTTGGCAGTGGCCTTGAAGGTGTTGCCGGCGCCGTCGCCCTTTTCCAATTCGAGCTTGGCCTGGTGAAAGGCGGGATCAAAACCGAAATCCCTTTTGATTTCCGCGGCGATGCCCGGCGCCGCCTCGATCTGGCTTAGTTCATAAACCGATTGCGCGTTGTCAGTCACCGGGCCGAAACTATCCACGGCAATAATCACCGGAGCCATGGCCAGAAAGCCAAAGGCAACCAGGCCAAAGGCGAAAATGGGCGCGGCGAATTCGAAAGCCGGCGGCATCAACCGGGTCAAATCACCGGTTTGCGAGAAAAGATAAGCGATGAACATCAAGGTCAAAATGATCAGGCCCATCCAAAACCCCGCGAAATTTCCCGTGACAAAACCGGACAAAATGTTCAGCGAGGCGCCCCCCTGTTCGGAAGAGCGGGTGACTTCCTTGACGTGCCGGGAATTCGTGCTGACGAAAATTTTGGTAAATTCCATGATGAACACCGCGGCTACCACGCCGCAGGACATGATTCCGGCCAGCGACCACCAGAGGTTTTGGAGCGGCGCGCCGTCGGCGCCCGTAAAATCGCCAAGCAGTAATTTGCTCGCGCCGAAGGCGACGAGAATGGCCAGAATGCAGTTGGTCCAGACCAAATCAGTCAGCGGCGATTCCCAGTTGAAATCCTTTTTGCCGCCATAACGGGCGTGGCTGACAATCGTATTCAGGTAAAATGCGGCGAGCGAGGCGAGGACCATTATACTCTGAATCGCAAACAACCAGATGATCAATTTGCCGCCTTGCTCCGGCAAATCGGCCAGGGCCAGGGCGATGAAGGCAATCAGCGCGACACTCGTAACGCCGTAGGTTTCGAAACCATCGGCCGTCGGGCCAACAGAGTCACCGGCATTGTCGCCGGTGCAATCGGCGATGACGCCGGGATTCTTTGGATCGTCCTCGGGCAGGTTGAAGACAATTTTCATGAGGTCGCTGCCGATGTCCGCGATCTTCGTGAAAATGCCGCCGCCGATGCGCAATGCCGCCGCCCCCAGCGATTCGCCGATGGCAAACCCGATGAAGCACGGCCCGGCCAGTTCGCGCGGGATAAAGGCAAGGATGCAAATCATGCAAAACAATTCCACACAGACGAGCAGCAGGCCGATGCTCATGCCGGCCTTGAGGGGAATGAACAGGGTTTTGAGGGAATCGCCTTTGAGGGAGGCAAAGGCGGCGCGGGAATTGGCGGTGGTATTGATGCGAATGCCGAACCACGCCACGCCGTAGCTGCCCAGGATCCCCAGGATGGAGCAGGCCAGGATGATCAGGACATTGCCGACGGAATTATGCTGGAGAACGGCGAAATAATAAATCATGCATATCGCGATAAGAATCCA
>JASHVW010000143.1 GCA_030044395.1 Verrucomicrobiia bacterium | reverse complement strand
GCATACAGCCAGTCGCCCTGCGGGTCAACCATGACGCATTCCTGCCAGTTTCCATCTTGCACAACGGCGAAAGTGCCCCCGAGTTCAGCCGCCTTGGCCTGCAAAAGCGTCCTGGCCTGCTGAATTTCGGCGGGCGTGGAGAGCGGCAGGCGACAATGGACCGTTCCCAAATAATGCAATCCCGAGTGATTGGACGGGAGATCCATGAAAAGGCGAACCTGGGCCGGGTCGTTTGGGTAAAGATGACCCGTCGCGCACCCGGCCAAAAGAGAAACCAAAACAAGCATGAAGAAGAATCGCATATGAGTGTTTGTAACCGCGCGGGGCTGTCCTTCGCAAGCAAAATTAACGTGACAATTGATCAATTACCTTGCCAAAGCCAAACTGCTTTTTCAAGATGCAGCAAGGAAAGATTAAATGACGCCACCTTATGAAAAACAATTTGCTTGCGGCGGTCATACTCGTGTGCATCGCGTTGGTGATATCGTTGATCGTGATTAAACGCAACGACGACGCGCAGCAACAGAATGACGCCAACGCCATTGCCGATTATTCGAACCAATTGTCCTCCGCCCAGACCACGATTGCCATTCGTGAAGGGACGATTGCCGTATTTTCCAACAGTCTTGACGAATTCCGTTCCGAGGGTGCGGCACTGTCGAATCAACTGAATGACGCCCAATCCACGATTGTTCTCGACACGGAGCATATCAAAAACCTGAACGGACAGGTGACGGAGGTAAAATCGGAAAATCAAACGTTAGACGGGCAGGTCGCCGACCTGACCAACCAGGTGGCCAATCTTGCGGGGCAACTCACGGCGGTTAAGGCCAATCTGGAGCAGGCGAACAAGGAGTATGCCTTGCTGGAAAACCGTTTGCGCCGGGATGTGGCTGAGCGGGTGGTCGTGGAACATAAATTTGATGATCCTGTCGAGTTAAAGACGCAACTGACGAAGCTCCGGAAAAACCCGGCGGAGGCCATCTCCGCGGACGCCATTTATGCGGGGCTGGACGTTGAGGTGAATTCAAACGGTTCGTTTCACGTTATTTCCCCGAATTAAAGCCGCCGACACAAACTGCCAAGGTCGCGCGGAATGAAGCCGGCAGAGGCTGCCGGCAGGCAGGATGGGTTCTGCCCGCGACTGTGCGAAGATTTGAAGATGAGTTTTCAGCGAACAAACAGCAAATGACCCCTCAACCATGAAACAAGAACAGTCAACCACCCGATCCCTATGAACAAAACCGCACTCATTTTCCTGGCCGCGACTCTCGCAACCGCCAGCCAGTCACTTTTCGCCGCCGACACGCCGTTTGACGGTTTGAATTTGAGCCTGGGCAATCTCTTCCGCATTTCCGACGCCCAATCGCGCTCCATCTGTCCCGAGAATTTGACCGGCGGCAAAGGGTTGGCCGGCATGGCAACCGAAGGCACCGGCAAAGACGCCGCGCGCGATTTGGGACAGGGCTGGAAAATCTCGCCCTCGGTCCAAATTCCCCCGCATTCCACTTTCACGCTGGCGGACATTGCCGGGCCGGGCGAGATTACGCAAATCTGGATGACTCCCGCGCCGTTGGATAAAACGCGCTTCTTCATCCTGCGAATGTATTGGGACGACGAAACCGATCCTTCCGTCGAATGTCCATTGGGAGACTTTTTTGCCTGCGGCTGGGGGCATTACTGCCAGATCAGCTCGCTGCCCGTGTGTGTCAATCCCGGCAGCGCCTTTAATTGTTATTGGCCGATGCCGTTCCGCACAAAGGCGAAAATCACCCTCGAAAACCTGGACGATCAACCGATGACCATTTATTACCAGATCAACTACACCCTCACGCCAGTGCCAAGCGATGCCGCCTATTTTCACGCGGAATTCCGCCGCCAGGACCCGCTCGAAACGCCCGGCCTTTATACCATCCTGGACGGCGTGAAAGGCCGGGGCCAATACGTCGGCACGTATCTTGCCTGGGGAGTGCATAACACTGGTTGGTGGGGCGAGGGCGAAATGAAATTTTACATTGATGGCGACAAGGAATTCCCGACGATTTGCGGCACGGGCACGGAGGATTATTTTTGCGGCTCATACGATTTTGACACCGCCGGACCGGACGGACAGTCCCATTACACGGAGTTTTCCACGCCGTACAGCGGGCTGGCGCAAGTGATTCGGCCCGACGGCCATTACGATTCCCAAACGCGTTTTGGTTTGTATCGCTGGCATATCACTGATCCAATTCGCTTTCAAAAGGATTTGAAAGTGACCATCCAGGATCTTGGCTGGCAATCGGGCGGACGCTACATGAAATTGCGGGACGACATTGCCTCGGTGGCCTTCTGGTATCAGACCCTGCCTCATGCCAAATTCCCGCCGCTTCCCAACAGGGACGAGTTGGAATGCCACTGATTGTGATTGAATGGTCACGTTGATCAAATCAGGAAGCCCCCGAAAAACCGTCGCCAAGGCGGAAAGAAAAAAAGGGGCAGGGCGTTGGGCGTGGAAAAATTCCCAACGGGGCAAAATGCCGGCCAGACGGGAATTCAGCATGCATTCCGCCTAGGTCCCAAAAGTTAATCCACATGTCCCGAAACTGCCATTGCCGATGCAAATGCTTGATAGGAAATTTACGACCGTATGACACCGAATCACCAAAGACACGTGCGGTCTTCATCCGATACGTCCGAAGCGCATTTCGCGCGGACCTGCAAGATGAAGCGCCCGTGTGCCATGAGCCACGCATTGGCTCCAATAATTTATGTTGGACAATGTTTGGGGGGTCTGCACTTTTTGGGAAGCCATCCCAAAAGAACCCAAGCCGCAAACGCCCGACACCGGGTCAGGAGGAACGTCGTATGGCGAGGCCGGTCAGGATGGCTTCTCACTTCCTTTGGCGTCCGTCCGGCGAGCCTCGAAAAATAAGCCGGTTGTGTCCTCTCGGGGACGGAATTTCCTTGCGGTTCAAATCGGAAC
>JASHVW010000142.1 GCA_030044395.1 Verrucomicrobiia bacterium | reverse complement strand
CTGCGCGCGCAAGTTCACCTGTTCAGCGTCCGCCCCCGACCCGGGTGGAGGCATGCTGCGTTCAAACTCGCGCAGCTTCTCCAGACGCCGCCGTCCGATATTGACTTCACCGAACAGCATATAAGCAATCACGCCAACCATTGGGAGCGCCAGGATTACGGCCAGCCAGGCGATACGCGACGCTGGCTCGCGATGCGGGCGCAACATCACGCGCACCAACACCGCGATTTCGATCGCAAAGCCGGCTGCCAGGATGAATGATTGCGGATTCATTTTACATGGCGATGTCCCCATTTCAGATTATTTGCTTTTTACCATAGCCTGGCACATATACAGAGCGCTTTCGTCGGGCACAAACGCCAGAGAAACTGAGCCAAGAGGCTGGAATCCATCTTCGATTAACTTGTTAATTCGATTTTGAAATTCTTCAAAATCATGGTCCAAAACGGCCTTGTATTCAGTAATTATTTCCATGGCTTTGTGTGGAATTTATTTCACGACGGAGGCTTTCCACCTCATTCAGAAAGGATAAAATCATTTGATCGCCTGCAAGATTCCTGCTTTTTTTCTCATCCAGCAGGGCTAAAATCATTTTAATGGCTGCGAGGTTCTTGCTCGCCAGCTTATCGAGGAGAGACAAGATCATTTTAATGTCTGCCAGATTCTTGCCATATACTGCCCGCATTGATTCGAGGCGGCGCAGTATTCTGATGCCATCGCCATCAAAATAAAATCCTTCGCTGTTCGGATTCCCGACGGGTGACACCAAGCCATGCCTGCAATACACAGCAATCGTGCGCCGTGGCACGTGGGTAATTCGCTCTGCTGCTTCAATTGTATAGATGACATTGGGATCCGGTTCGAAAAGTTGGATGGCACGAAAGGCATTTTCGTTCATAAAGCTCATAGAATTTTGAATTTACAGATTTGATGCGGTCATTTGGCACTTTTTTACGGTTCGAGGCGCGAAACCTTGCTGAGAAATTCTCAAAGGGTGCGTTCATCTTCGTTAAGTTGCCGGGGCAAACGTACTTTCATCTTCTTGCATTTATCAGACGGTTGCACAAACGCTTTTCCCGCAAAAATATCATTCCGTTTTTGAACGCGTCCAATCGTTTGATTAAATCTGGTGATAAACCGCATTTATCATGCTCGCATTGTCCTTGTAAATCATTCGTCAATAACGACTTGAGTGTCCAGCGCGACCCGCAATCCGCCATATTGCATCGGACAGCACGGGCTGTGTCTGACCGGACAGACATCTTCGGTGAATTCCCTGCTTAACCTGTCCGTTTCCACGAATGAAATTGCGGCATGCAATCAGACGGGAAATTCAAATTATGGAAAAGGCTTGATTCCGATGGAGGGACGGGAAAACTACGCATTACACCCGACCGGATCAAGCAATTCAAAAGAGCCTGAAGAGAATACTCTCGTTTGATAAAAATCCGATCTTTTACCACAGACATAGCATTACCGGGATAAATAGCGCACAACGGTTCATAGCGTCCGCCGATTTGTGGGACGATGCCGCCGTCTCGATCTGCCATTAGCAACATTTTGTTTAGAAAGGCATTCGTCATGGCTGGCATATCCACTGCAAGCACCAGGATATTTCCTTGTGCAGCCCGCGAGAGAGCAGCTGCGAGTCCGCCGATTGGGCCTGCATTCTGAACGGCATCCTGGGTCCATGAAATTGTTTGAGGCAGCCATTCTGGCCGATGCGGCGCGACAACAAAGACTTCAGGCGAGATTGACAACAAGAGATCAAGCTGACGCCGCCACATGGGTATTCCATCAACCTCAATCAGGCATTTGTCCCGGCCCATGCGGATTGACTTTCCACCGGCTAAAAGAGCAGATGAGGTGATGTTCATGTCGCAATTCGCAGGAGTCCGGAAGTCAAAATGCGCGCCCGCAGCCCTCCTCGCCCCCGAAGGTAGTCCTCTGTTCCGGGGCCAAAGGCTTTGTTCATCCAAAAGCAAGGGCTGCATTCAGCCATGCCGGCAAAATGAATTCCCTGAATTGCAAATTCTTTGCCAATTAACTCATTCAGATCTGTTCCGGCGGTCAGCACATTGCGGCGCAGAACTTTTGGCTCCCTATCAAGAATATTCAGATGCGCACACAGATTCTTGTAGACTTCCACGGCGAAAAACGTGATTTGGCCCTTGTAATTTTCCTGATGCCCAAAAAACCGGTCACCCCGCAAACCCATCCCAGCCACGCATTCGACTTCTTCAAGGTCAAAGATGGGGTTTGTGGCCGGCGGATTCCCAAAATGCCCAAAATAGTTGTGTCCCGGTGAAATATGGATTTCCAAGACTTTCATAAGGCTTGGGCCACATCGATTGTGTTCTTTTCGCAGCCAAGAATCCGGTTGCAGTCATTATAGACATTGAAGCGCTTGTCTCGAACGAACCCCAGCAAGGTGATGCCGCACTCGGCGGCCAGTTCCACGGCGAGACTGGACGGAGCGCCAACTGCAGCAATCACCGGCACGCCGGCGATGGCAGCTTTTTGAACCAATTCAAAGCTGACGCGACCGCTTAACAACAAAATTCGGTTGCTCAAGGGAAGGTTTTCCGCCAGAAGCTCGGAGCCGATGAGTTTATCCAGGGCGTTATGCCGCCCGACATCTTCCTGCAATGCAACCAGCGTGCCACGGGGACTAAAGAGCGAAGACGCATGAAGCCCGCCGGTCAGGGAAAACTCCGCCTGTGCCTCCCGCAAAATGTTTGGCAGAGTGTGAATCACCTCGGGAGTTAGCACCGGCACACCCGGCGCAACCTTGTAAAGCCGGGCAACCCGAACGGCGGCAATGGAATGTTTTCCACAAGCGCCGCAGCTTGAGGAAACGTAGGAATGCCTGTCCAGCAAAGCGGAATCAAAAGGCACTCCCCGGTTCAAAATCACTGTCATGGCATTGGGGCCATCAGCCCTGATGGAATTCACATCACCAGCCGAATGAATGATTCCTTCGGTAAACAAAAATCCAACGGCGAGACATTCGTTGTTCCCCGGT
>JASHVW010000141.1 GCA_030044395.1 Verrucomicrobiia bacterium | reverse complement strand
TTGTGATGCGGGAATGAAAATTTTTGCCGAAGTGCCGGGAACGGCCATGGGCAGCGTTTGCCCATCCGCGCCGACAATCAATTCGTCGTCTTCATCGAACAGGTTCACCAATTTTGTTCCGTCCGGATAAATCATCGGACAGGACGGCAGAGTCTGGTTTGTCTGCGCAGTATTGAAAACCACCAATGCCTGCTGATCGCCCAGCCGCCGGGTATAGGCGAATAAACCCGGGCCGTTGGCGTCGCTCCAGACATTGGATTGCGCGCCGGTTTGCAATTCCGGATAGAGCCGCCGGAAGTTGTTCAATTTGGCCACATAAAGAAAGAGCGGATGGGTCATGTTGAAATTGTCGCCGCGGGACGGGCCCCATTCGAATTGGCCGGCAAACATGTCCTCGCGGTCCCACGGGTCTTTGCCGCCGTTAAAACCCTGCTCGGTGCCGTAATACAAACAAGGGATGCCGCGCGACGTGTAGAGGAAGACGAGCGCGACCTTGAGCCGATCTGTGGTCGCGCCGCGGACGTTTAAAAATCGGCGCTGGTCGTGGTTATCGAGAAAGGTCACCAATTGATTTCGTGAAGCGGGGTCGTAGTCGGCGTCAACGGCGTTGTAATGGTCAACGAGTTGCCGGGTGTTGCCGGTGGCGTTGGCGAAAATGGAATTGATCTTGAAATAAAGCGTATAATCCAATACCGAATCCAACTTGAACGGTCCGCCGCCCATCGTGCCGGTGTAGGAGCCGCAACGGCGATCGTCGCTGTCAGCAACTTCACCGAACATAAAAAAATTCGTCTTGCCTCGGGAAGCCGCGAAGGCGTGGATGGCCGGGCACCATTGCTGCCAGAAGCCCATTTCAACGTGCTTGACGGTGTCTATGCGAAAGGCGTCGAATCCCGCGGCTTTGATCCAATATTCGTAGATTTTTATCATCTGCTTGCGCACATAGGGCGATTCCGTCTTGAAGTCGGCCAGGCCGTCGAAAGAACCGAGAACAAGCTGCGTTTCGTCGTTGAAGTTCTGGATGTTCCCGTTGTTGTGGAAAAGGTTGGTGAGCGATGGATTGGCGGCGCTCAAATTAAATGGCGGTGGAAAGGTTTTGGCCGGGTTGCGGTACCGCATCGTGTATCCGCCGGGAGGATATTTAAAATTTGGATAACCGGGGTCGGTGCTGTAAATCAAATCGCCGCCATGGTTCACGACGATATCGTCTATGACCAGAAGACCGCGGGCGTGGGCGGCCCGGATGAGACGCCGCAAGTCGGCGAGTGTGCCCCAATGCGGGTCCACCTTGTAAAAATCCAGGCCGGCATAGCCATGAAATTCACCGTGCGCGTTCAGCACCACCGGTGAAATCCAGATCGCGGTCGCTCCGAGCGATTTGATGTAATCGAGCTTGTCCTCGATGCCCTTGAAGTCGCCACCATGGACCGAGGTGCCGCGGTGTCCAGCAGGGTCATAATTGCCGTCGGCATTGTCGTTGCCCGGGTCACCGTCAAAGAAACGGTCGGTGATGATTTGATAAATGCTTTGCGTCTGCCAGAGATGATCGCCGGCATCCTGGGCAAATGTCATTCCGCAGAGATTGGCCGCGATGATGGCGCAGAGTGACAGGCGGATTATTTTCATTTTGGATGGGATGAAAGTAATTTAAAGCCTGGTGATTCGTAACCGCATTTACATGCCCTCATTTTCCGCACAAATATGTGGTGGAAACAATGGTTTTTTAGGGCGATAGTATGAAAGGATGCCATTGCATGAATGAGTGAAACAGTGAAACGGAGGCAATGGTGTCGAGTTGGCCCATACCTGAAATAATATATTTTGTTCGTTTTACAGGCAAAAGTTGTCCAGCGGATTCAAGCTGCCAGCGTTGTTGTGAAAGCCCTCTTTTCAGCCCTATTGCGCCGCAATCTTCAAATTGCGGTGTCGCTTTGTTTTTTTACCACCGGGGCGCCCTTTGTCCGGGGAGATGCGATGTTGGAGTTGTTCCAACAGACGTGGCCGGAAATCACGTTAAAGATGCCGGAAATTGCGGAGGCGGGTTACGACAGTTTGTGGGTGCCGAACCCGGCGAAAGGCAACGAGGGGGCCTATTCGGTGGGCTACGATGTGTTTGATCCGTTCGACCTGGGGAGCGAGAACCAACAAGGGTCGGTGGCCACCATGTATGGCACCCAGGCACAACTCATCCAAATGGTCCAGATGGCGCATCGCTTCGGGATCCGGGTTTATTTCGACAATGTGATGAACCATCGGGCCAGCACGGTGCCGGGTTATCCGGGGTCCGGAACATCCACAAGATATTACCCCGGGTTGGTTCCGGGGGATTTCCATTTGCAGGTTGTGTCAGGAGGTTATGAGAACTGGGACAACGTGAGCGACTGGTGTACGACAACAAACGTTGAGGACAACCCGCTTCTGGGTTTGTGCGATTTGGCGCAGGAGCCGGGAACCAACAATGTAAACTTCGGCGCCAATTATCTGCAGGTGGCGCCCAAACCGGTATTTGTCCGATTCCCGACCCGGCCGGACGAGTATATGGACACGAACGGGCCATTGTTGGGCGCGGCCACGAGCACGGGCTGGCCTTCGCCTTCCACCGGCTGCGCGCCGGTGAATGGATGGCGTCCGTTCGATGGCCACGGTCAGCCAGTTCCGGAGGACGTGTCCACTTACCTGTGCCGTGCGGTGGCCTGGACGCTGTATATCACCGGGTGCGACGGGTTTCGATTGGACGCGGTGAAGCACGTGCCGGTGAATTTTTTTGGCAATGCCACGGGCCAGACGAACGATCCTTCGTTTGGCGGCTACACTGGAGCCATCCAGGCGATGTATGATTGTGTGCATGGTTATGGCAACAATGTCACCGGCAACGGTTATATAGAAACCGACGGCAACCGCAACAGCCTGTTCAACACGGAGGCGCCTCGCAACGACGCGATGATATTCGGCGAATACGAGGAGTCAGCGCTGCCGTTGACGGAAGATTATTGGGAGTATCTCAATTCCGGCATGAGGTTGTTGAACTTTCCGCTTTACAATGAATTCAACAACATCGTGAACAATGCGGACAATGGGCCGGGACTATGGGGGTTCGACGGCAGGGACTATGCGCCGTCCACCAGCGAGCAAGGGAACTGCGACAGCAACGGCAATTTCAGCCTGGCGCAAGCGGTCAACATGATGTGGGACCAGGATGGCAGCTCCTATGGGCTCACTGCGTCCGATCTGGCGCTGGAAGACGCCTATTTTTTCATGCACGAAGGATTGCCGATGGTTTATTCCGACGGTTTTAATCACAACACCAACGGCGGCACGCCGGTTGTTTCGACGGAAAATTACCTTGGCGAGTTCGGCGACAACACAATGCCGGACACGATGTACATGCACAATCAGTATTCGCGCGGCGGCACCTGGTCGCGCTGGAGTGACCAATATATCGTGGCTTTCGAGCGCTACGATTATCGGGAAGGCGAGGCTACGAACCCGCCCACGCAGGATGTGGCGTTGTTTGCGATGAATGACAAAACCAGTTACCCGGGCGACATCACCTTTGACGACGGAGTGACGCGCGCCAGCGATGGTTATTACCTCAACCCGACCAACACCCCCACCACCGGCTCGACGGCCATTTCAAATTCCCGTGGCTGCGGGCTGTGCGTGGGATTTGCGCCGGGGACGATCCTGGTGCAAATGGCCAGTTCATCTCCGACGGGCGGCCGGGCGTACCAAAGACTTCTGGTGCATGGCGCTACAACGAATTATTCCACAGCGCAATCCACCGCCAATGCCGCGAACCCGGTGGATCGTCTGATTTATGTCAACACGACTCCGCCGACCGGCGGCGGCGCCATTGAACTCACGATCCCGAGCGATTCCTGGGTGATTTACGCCTGCCAGGGACCGGAGGCCAGTTGGGCCAATCCATCAACCAATGCCGTCATATTCCGGCAGGGCGGTGTTGAAGCGCCGCACATCACGATTTATCGCACGGACGGCCCTGATGGCGACCCGAACTACGATCCCATTTTTCCGTTCAAGAATCGCGGGAGTGTGGATAATTATGGCAACGTGATCGGAGGTTCCAACGTTTCCAATCTCACGTATGCGATTGATATTCCGGTGGTCACCAACGGCGTGTTTGACATCCTGGTCTGCAGCGATGCCTCGTGCTCGAACACGCTGGTGAAAATGGACGGGGGCATTGACCTGAACAGCCAGATGGGTATCGGGCCGACCAGCGCCACCGGCCTGGCGCCAACGAATTTTCCGGACCTGCGCGACAATCCACCCGGTTATGCGGACGACGTTTTTCTGGGTTACGAGCAGACGGCATTGGAATTCCGCGACGGCCCTGAAAAATTTGCGGCGCGGAACGTGGCGAGCAATAACATCGTTTCGCTTGGGGCGGAGACGTATGGTTACGCGGTCGGCGGAAACACCAATATCGTTTCGGGTTCAGGCTACGGCGCAGGCATCACCAATGCGACGGTTGCGTGGGTCTATCACGACCCGGCAGCGACCAATACTGCGCTGGCCCCAAACAATTCAGCGACACAACGGGTGCCGTTGTTTCCCGGCGCCGGACAACCGGCGGCGATTTACGTCAAGGACGGTTATCAATTTCAGGCCAACAGCTGCTATATTTATTACACGACGGATGGATCCACTCCCGAGGGCGATTTCGGAATTGGCAAAGGCACGACGCAGGTGATCGAAGCGTCCTGGGTGAATCACGACAGCATTCAGGACAATATTGATTGGTGGGAGGGCACCATTCCCGCGCAGCCGGCCGGCACGCAGGTGCAATATAAGATCGGATTGTTTTACGGCGGAAGCGCGGGCAATGCCAACATCCTGCCCATTTCCGATTCGGACCCCTCCAACGCAAAACACTTCGGCCTGACCGAGGCGGTGATCACGAATTTCAATCCGACGACCGCGGTGGTATGGACGCACAACGATTTGAACCCCGCCAATACTTCCATTGGCCTGCAAGGCGGCTTTCATATTGTTCGCGGGAGAGTATTTCTGACGCGACCGGGGCAGGCGTCGGTGTATAACACGTTTTCGCAGACATTTTATTATGACGCGGCCCTGCCGCAGGGCGTGATTGTTGCGCCGGCTGACGGCTACACCATCACCAACCAGATTTTCACCATCACCAATCGGTCCGACAGCACGGCGACGGAAGTGGACGTGAACATCCAGGACAGCGACCCGAGTAATGACGACATTGTGACCGGCGAGGCGAACGGCAATGGCAACGACGCCAATGGAAATCCGATTTTTGTGCCGGCGACGCTGGTGACGCCGAACCCGGCTTTGAGCGCGGTGTGGACGAATTATCCGCAGGAATTCCATTTCAGTTACGTCAACGTCCCAACCAGCGGCCCGGCGACGATCACGCTGCGCATCAAAGAGCTGACGAGCGGAATTTATACCAACCGCTACACCACCTTGATAAGCACGGTGAATACGGCGGCGCCGTTGCAGGTCGTGGAAATATCCAATCCATCCACCGACGGCTCAACCATCACGCTGAGCCGGGGGGCCAGTTTTCCGATTCAGGCCTGTTTCACGAGCGCGCTGGACACGAACAACATCAATCTGTTCAGCATCTACATCAACGGGATTTTTCAGCCGCGGCTTGCCACCAATGGCGTGGCGCTTTACACGCTGGGAGGCCCGGCGTGCGCAACGAACATGAGCCTGCTCAATTACGACTGGAGCAACCCGCCTGCGGGCACGAATGTCATCGAGGTGGTATATACCAATGGCATTACCTTGAGCGACACGAAGACGGTCGTCATTGCGCCGCCGCTGTTCATCACCGGCATGGGCGACAGCAACCAGCTTCTGATGTGGAACAGCGCGTCCGGCGTCAATTACGAGGTGCTGGCCACGACGAATCTTTCAGAGCCGTTCGAACCCATCAGCGGCGTCATCCCCGGGCAGGGGGCAACGACGGATTTTCTCGATACCAATCCGGAAGCCCAGAAATTTTACGAGATCGAAGTGGCGCCGTAGGGTTGGATCCGACCAGGGGCGGCGAATCAACCATTTCTCGCGAGGGGATTTCAAAAACATCTGTAGCCGCCGAGCTACCAAGTCCTGACCAATGGCGCGTCAGCGTCCAAAACCTCGCGGAATCTCCATCGCTGCATTCAATTCGCGGTTTCAGTCCAGCCCGTTATCGTCCACTCTCCCGGAGCAATTCCCGCAGGACAAAATTAAAATCTTTCGCCTTATGTAATTGCTCCAGGGACAGGTGCGTGCGATAGCGCCAGTAATGTTTCGGATCTGAGGGAATGTTGATGCGCTCGGCTTCGACGTTGGGATTGCGCAACTTTCCATCCATGCCCAGAAGGTCTTGCAATTGAAAAATGCTCCATAATGCGGGCGAGGCGAGGTGGCTCTGGACAATGGCGCGAACGATCTCCGGGCCGGCATGGAGCGGCGCATCGCCGGGCAGGCCAAGCTCCTGGTTGAAAAATTTTTGCGTTACGGCGCGGTCTTCTTCCCACCAGCCGCGCAGCGTGCTCATGTCGTGCGTGGAAGGCGTTACCACGCTGAGGTAGGGGGCATTCCGGGGACGGGAAAAGTCGTGGCCCTCGCCCTTGGGCATTCGCTGCACTTCCAGACTCAACAGGCCAAGTTCCTTCATCAGGATCGGGACAGATGGCGGGACCATGCCCAGGTCTTCGCCGCAAATCAGCAGGCCCGTTACCTTTTTGAGCGCCGGCAGTTTTCGCATGGCTTCCTGTTTCCAGAAATCGTCCTGTCGTCGGAAGAAATAATTCACGTAAAGGTCCAGCAATTTGGAGCGCACCTCCGGCGGCAGATATTTGTAGGATGTGGTCTGCTCGATGCCAAACCGGAAATGAAGCTTTCCATCCACCTCGAACAAAATCACATTGCTGATCAAGTCGAAGAGTCCAAGCTTGATCCTTGCGGAACGACTGTCCGGTTTGCGCATGGCGAAATAATTTTCCACTTGCCGCTGTGTCGCAAATTCCGGCTTCAACGAATAGAGGCCGCTGGAATGCGCCTTGAGAAACTCGCGCCGGATGCGGGCGCTTTCGTTTCCAAAAATCTCTTCCAGCACCGGATCGGTGATGAACGGCGTGAGGAACCGTTCGCGGTCAAACGAGATGCCGCGCGCGGCAAATTCAGTTTCCGCCACCGGAATCGCCGGGACGAAATGACCCAGGATGCCCTCGACGGCATGTGTGGGAATGCTCCAGATGCGGAAAAAGCCCAGGATATGGTCAATACGGAAGGCGTCGAAATAATGGCCCATTTGGGAGAAGCGCCGTTTCCACCAGGCGAAGCCGTCCGCCTCCATCCGGGGCCAGTTGTAGGTGGGAAATCCCCAGTTTTGGCCTTTGGCGGCGAAGGCATCCGGGGGGGCGCCGGCCTGGATATTGGGATGGTAAAGTTCGGGTTCCTGCCACACGTCCGCGCTGTGGCGATAGACGCCGATGGCGATGTCGCCTTTGAGGATGATGCCGTTGGCATGGGCATGGGCGGCCGCCTCTCTCAATTGCCGATGCAAATGGAATTGAAGGAAGAGATGAAACGCCACGTCATCATTGTCCTTGGCCAGCGCGGCGATTTTTTTGGCCTCATAACGTGTGTGCCCGGGCCATTGGTTGAAGTCCGCCGTGCCGAATTTATCGCGCAAGAAGCAAAAGGCTGCGTAGGGAAGGAGCCAATGTTTGTTTTCCGCGAAGAATTTTTTGTATTCAGCGCCACGAAACGTCGCAGTCTTTTGTGACGGAAAAATCTGTTTCAAAAAGCCAAGTTTGGCCTTCATCACCGCCTCATAATCCAGTTCGGCAAGCGCATTGAGTCGCTGGCGCTCAGGTTCAAGTGCGGCAAGAAGCTTTTTATTTTTCGCATTGGCGACGGCGGCGAGATTGAGGTAAATCGGGTGCAAAGCGAATGCCGAGATGGCCGCATAGGGATAGGAATCGGCGGAGGTGTGCGTGGCGGTGGTGTCGTTGACTGGCAGGACCTGGATCAATTTCAGGCCGGTATCGCGCGCCCAATCGGCCAGCGGCTTGAGGTCAAGAAATTCGCCGACGCCGAAGCTGTTTTCGCTGCGCAGGCTGAACACGGGAATCGCCACGCCGGCGCCGCGCCAGGTATTGGCGGGTAATCGCACAAAACCGTCAGAAACCAGCGTATATTTGCCGGGCACGATGAAATCGTTCAAGAGGCGGTTATCGCCCTCTTCATATCGGACAAAGGAGCTGCGTTCGGTATCGAAGACGCCGTATTTGTAGGCGAGTGGAAAAGCTTGTCCGCGCAAATCCACGGCGACGCTCAATTCGTTTTCGCCGGCGCTCCGCTCGAGCAGCAACGGTTTGGCCGTGTTCCAATTTCCCAACAAGCCGTCACCCATGAGGCAGAGCGTCTGCCCTTTTGCCAGCAGGGGCGCTTTTACCCGAAAGGTGTGCGTGGCCCCGGCTGGAACGGCTGGACGGACTTCGGTGAAGTTTTCAGCGAGCAACACTTTCCTGAACGGTTCGGTATAAAACACGTTTTCGACGGCGCCCGCGTTGTTCCAGGAATCAATGACGAGCAATTCGTCGCGTCCAAATTCGGCGGGAACGAGGGCGCGATCGCGTCCCCAATCCTCCACGGACGAACCGTCGGGTTCGCGCAGGAGATAGTGGTAGTTGAACGGCTCATTGGCGGTGGCCGGCGGCGCCACAAACGTGGCCTGCCAGAATTCGTTGTCGAGGTATTCGAGCGGGACGGCCGTTTTTTTTTCGTCGCCGCGCAAGGAATGATGTCCGGTCAACCAGATGGATTGCCCCATGCGGGTGTAATAACGCAAACGAAACGTCAATTTCATGAACACCGATACTGTCGTCAACCCCGCGCGGACATCCAGCAAAAATATGCAGCATGTTTATGCTGCAGCCGGCGGCTCTGTGAGGCGCCGCAATGTCCGGGTGCCTCAGGCGTCAGGGATGGCTCATTGCCAGCGCTACGGGCTTTTCGCGCCTGAAGTAAACGTGGTCTCGACCGATTGCCCTCGGGAAACCGGCGCGGGCGGAAGAGCAATTTCAAACACGTCTCCATCCGGCGCGCCGGCCAAGTCTCCAAAAGGCATTGCATTTGCGGTGTGGGGGAGGCGGCGAATCGGCCAATCTTTAATTATCATTGGCCTCCCGTTGATTTTGATTATTCCCGTTGGTTCCAAATCCACCGGCCAGTTTGCCGGACGACGTATGCGAAGGACCCAACTGCGCCGCTTTAATTCGCCGTGAAACTTTCCTTTGGCCGCGCCA
>JASHVW010000140.1 GCA_030044395.1 Verrucomicrobiia bacterium | reverse complement strand
ATCGCCACGCGCACTGGCACCAATGATTGGGAAGCGCTCGGGTCCGACCCGGACTTGGTGGCGCTTGACGCGGATACCAATTGCCGCTCCCTGTTTGACGTTGCCGCCCCGGGGGAAATCAATGCGACTGAGGGATTCCTGCAACTCCAGGTCGAGCCGGCTCCTTAACCCGGCTTTGGTTCGGCATAACCGGACGCCGGGCAGTATTGCCAAAACGCCGGAAGTCCAATAAATTGAATTTTCTTTGTTGCCTCGGTAGCTCAATTGGTAGAGCAGTTGACTCTTAATCAATTGGTTTGGGGTTCGAGTCCCCACCGGGGCACCACTCTTTTAAATGAAGAATGAAGAATGGAGAATAAAGTTCCGGGATGACAGAGAATTCTCAAACAAACCGCGAATGGACGCCAAAAACTTTGAGGCGGCTGTCCGACGGTTTGATGAAGAAAATTCGCGCGATCCCAATTCCGAGAACGGCCTTCCGCGCGAGTTGCTTTATGCCCAACGCCTTGAAAAATGGGTTCTCAAGCTTTCCCCAAACGCCAGTGAGCCATTGCGGCTGGCCGCCCGCTGCCAGCATCTCTGCCGATGGCAAATCCCCCGCCAATCTTATCCCATGACGCGCCCCGGCTATCTGAAATGGCGCGCCGACCTGAAAAAATTCCACGCGAAAATGGCCGGCGACATTTTGCGGGAAATTGGCTACGACGACAAAACCATCCGCCGCGTCCAGGATTTGAATTTAAAGAAAGATTTTCCCGCCGATGCCGAGACGCGCGTGCTGGAAGACGCCCTCTGTTTGGTTTTTTTGGAATTTCAATATGCCGACCTTGCCGCCAAAACCGCCGAGGATAAGACCATCAATGCCCTGCAAAAAAGCTGGCAGAAAATGACGGAAGCCGGGCGCGCCGAGGCTCTGAAATTGAATTATAGTGATCGAGAGAAGGACCTGCTGGAGCGCGCGCTGAAGACGTGAGCGTTCGGAGGGAACAATCGCGATTGCGCGATTGGCGTCGGCTGCGAAACTATCTAAGCTTGGACGACGTCATGCCGCCATCGCCGCCGCCAAATCAAGTCCCGCTCGTCGTGGACATGGACGGCACGCTGCTGAAAACGGATCTGATGTGGGAATCCCTGGCCCGGATTCTCCAGCGCAATCCGTTCGTCATCTTTGCCATTTTAATCTGGTGGATGCGAGGGCGCGCTTTTCTCAAGCGGAAATTAGGCGCGCGCTCGAAAGTTGATGCCTCCACCCTGCCTTATAACGAAAAATTCCTTCGCTGGCTACGCGAGCAAAAATCCGCCGGCCGAACAATCATTCTCGCCACGGCTGCCGATTTGCAAATGGTCCTCTCGGTCGCCAGTCACGTCGGAATTTTTGATGAAGTTCTCGCCAGTGACGGCAAAACGAACTTGCGCAGTAAAAACAAGCTCAACTTGCTGGTGGAAAAATTTGGCGAGCGCGGTTTTGATTACGCAGGCAATTCGGCGGCCGATTTGGCTGTTTGGCCCGCGGCGCGTGAGGCCATCGTCGTCAACGCGAGCGCGTTCCTGCTCAAGCGCGCCTCGCAATCCGCCACCGTCGCCAAAACATTTCTTGATGGCTATTCGCCCTTCGTCATTCCCGCGCGCTTTTTCAACGAACTGTTCATCCGCAGCGGTTATTTGGCGGCCGTCGCGGCCGGACTGCTGCTGGCGCTTGCGTTTCCCAAGCCCGGCATCGCCGGTTTCGCCTGGGTTGCGCCGGCCCTGTTGCTCCTGGCTGCGCACAACAAATCCGCCGGTGATACTTTTCGCGTCGGCTATGTCGGTGGGCTTTCCTTCTGGCTCGCCACGCTCTATTGGCTGTTGTTGATTCCCGCGCCTGGCTATCCGATTCTCGGCTGGCTCGCCCTGGGTGCGGCCATGGCGTTGTTTGTTGCCGTCTGGCTTTGGCTCGTCAACTGGCGCGCCGGGTTCTGGTCACAGCGCCTGCTTTGGTCCTTGAGCGGCGCGGCCGTCTGGGTGGCCCTCGAAATGGTTCGTGCCCGCGTCCTCGGCGGCTTTCCCTGGAATTTCATCGGCGTCTCCCAATTCCAACTCACACCCCTCATTCAAATCGCATCGGTCACCGGCGTCTATGGCGTTTCCTTCCTGGTCGTCTGGGCCTCGCTTTCCCTCTATTCCGCCGGGCGGATGGTTTTTTCCAAACCAGAATCGCGTTTCGCCTGGCAGCCGGAAATCTTCCTTCCGCTGTTCGTTGTCGCCGGGCTGTTCGCCTGGGGCGAAATCAGGATGCTCGGCGAAAAACCGCCGCCGGCAACCGTCTCCGCCGCCCTCGTCCAGCCGAGCATCCCGCAAACGTTGATCTGGGATGAAACCTCCAATTCCAATCGCTTTCAGCAATTGCTGACCATGTCAGGGGACGCGTTGACCAACGGCGGCGATCTGCTCGTCTGGCCGGAATCCGCCGTGCCCGAACTGGACGACGCCACTTACATCGCCATCACCCGTTTTGTCCACACGCATCATGTCTGGCTCATCTTCAACGCCGACGACGTTTTGCCCAAAGCGAATCCCTCGCCGAATGACTTGTACGACGTTTATAACGCCGCGTTTTTGTTCGATCCAAAGGGCGAGTGCGTCGCGATCTATCACAAGCAAAAGCTGGTGATATTCGGCGAATATATTCCGCTCGCCAATTGGCTGCCGTTCCTGAAGTGGTTCACGCCCATTACCGGAGGCTACCAGGCGGGCAATGAACCCGTGCAGTTTGAATTGAACAACATCGCTTCAGCGCCCGGAGAAACGGTCATCACGTCGCCTTTGATTTGTTTTGAGGACACCTTCCCGCAACTCGCCCGCCGCGCCGCGCGCGTGCGCACGGAATTCCTGGTGAACCTGACCAATGACGGCTGGTTTGGCGATGGCGCGGAACAATGGCAGCACATGGCCAACGCCGTGTTCCGCGCGGTCGAAAACCGCGTCCCGCTCGTCCGCTGCTGCAATAACGGCGTTACCTGCTGGATTGATCAATTCGGTCGCGTCCGCGAAATTTTCCGCGACCCAAACGGCAGCATTTACGGCCCTGGTGAAATGACGATTGATGTGCCCATTCAACCCCATGTATCAACGTTCTATAATCGCCACGGCGATTGGTTTGGATGGATCTGTATGGGAATTGCGGTGCTTATTTTGGCGCGGCGAATTCTCAGTTGGAAAGGCAAATCGTAGCGGCTTGCGATCGGTTTGATTGCATTATTGGTGCGCGGCCTTCCTCATTTCCACGAATCGGGCGCCTGCCACACAAGTTCCGCCCGCTTTACGGGCGGGGATGGCGCAGCGCGCCATCTCTACCGCGTTTGGTTCAAATCCCTTAGTAACGCCTCCGCATGCTTCCTCGCCGCCTCCCCCTGACCGCCCAGCATCCGCGTCAATTCCGCCACGCGCTCCTTTTTACCCAACAATTCGATTTCTGAAATCGTCCGCCCGTTTTTTACCTGCTTGCTGACCACATAATGCGCGTCGGCGGGCGCGGCCACTTGCGGCAAATGCGTGATGCACAGCACCTGGCGCTTCGCTCCGATTTGTTTCATCTTTTCGCCCACGGCATTGGCCGTTTCGCCGCCGACATTCGCGTCCACTTCGTCAAAGACCAGCACCGGAATTTCATCTTCCGCCGCCAGCACCGTTTTCAACGCCAACATCACCCGCGCCATTTCGCCGGACGACGCAATCGCGCGCAGCGGTTTGGCCGGCTCGCCCGGATTCGGCGCAAATTGAAACTCAATTTCATCGAACCCCGTCTGTGTGACTTTAGCAGCCATCTCAGGCCGGCTCCCATCTGTCTCCGGTTTCAGTTCACGCAGGCCCGCATCAGCCGCTGCGGAATTAATTGCGACGTCAAACTTGCTCTGCCTGAACCCCAGGTCTCCAAGCTGTTTGCTGACCGCTTTGGCCAGTTGCGGGACGGTTTTCTTTCGCGCGTCGGACAATTTCTTTCCGGCCTTTGCCAGTTCCCCGTCCACCTTTTCCAATTCAGCATTCAGCCGCGCCAACCCGGCGTCGCGCGATTCCAGCGATTGCAATTTAGCGTGGGCCTCGTCGCCAAACGCGATGACTTCCGCAAGCGTTGCGCCGTATTTGCGTTTAAGTGAATGAATCAGATCGAGGCGCTCCTCCAACTCCGCCAGCCGCGCCGGGTCCACCTCCACTTTTTCGGCGTAGCGGGATAATTCGGACTGCAATTCGCGCAGCGCGCCGACCGCCTGCGAATGCAGCTCGGCCAAGCTCGCCGCGCCGGCGTCCACCCGCTGCAATTCCTGCAAGGCGCGGCCAACCCCTCCCGCCTGCGTCAGCAGCGAATTGTCATTCTCGCTTAAAACATCGAGCGCCGACTGGCTCAGTTGCAGCAGTTTCGCCGCGTTGCTGGCGCGATTGAATTCCCCCTCCACGGCCTGCTCCTCGTCCGCACGCAATCGCGCGGCCGAAATTTCCAAGGCCTGATGGCGCAGCAAATCCAATTGTTGCGCATAGGTTTTCTCATCCACGATCAGCGCGGATTTTTCCTTTTCCAAGGCGGCGCGGCAGCGCACCAGTTCGCCAAACGCTTTGCGTTCATACTCCAGCCCGCCGAAGGCGTCCAGAATCAGGAGTTGCTTGGCCGGATTAAGCAGCGATTGGTGGTCGTGCGGCCCGTGAAGATCCACCAGCCATTCGCCAATGGACGCCAGCACAGTCAGCGACGTCGGAGACCCATTGATAAACTGGCGATTGGTCCCGTTGGCGGTAAACGTGCGCTTAAGCACGAGCCGATGGTCTTCGCACGGCTCGAGGCCGTTTTCTTCGAGAAAGCCCTTTAATGGCGCGCCGAGTTTGGCCACGTCGAAGACAGCCTCGACGGTGCAGCCATCCTCGCCGCTGCGGATGAGCGAGCGGTCGGCACGCTCCCCCAGCACCAGGTCCAGCGCGCCGATGACGATGGACTTGCCCGCGCCGGTTTCGCCGGTGATGACGTTGCATCCTGGCTGGAGCTCCAGCGTAAGGTCAGTCACCAGAGCAAGATTTTTGATGCGCAACGTTGTCAACATCCGGGCAGAAGTCTAAGAAATGAAGAATTAAGAATGAAGAATGAAAAAACAGTTGCGAGAAATTAGAGTTGAGAGTTGAGGGTGAAACGTTGAAAAATGGAGAAAATCATTCATTTGAAAATGAAAACGATGTGGAGTTTTGTGGTTTTATTCCTGCTGCCGGCGGCGGGAGTTTGCCGGGGGCAAAATACCAACACCTATAGTCCCGCCGTTCTGCCCGGAAACGGCCTCGCGCAACACGATTTTGTATATTCCGGCGAGGCGCATAAGGAACAAATATTCATTATCCGCAACGACCGGGTCGTCTGGTCTTACACGCATCCAGCACGCGGTGAAGTCAGCGAAGCCGTGCTCGAACCAAACGGGCACATCCTCTTCGCGCACCAGTTCGGCATCACCGAAATCACCCTCGATAAAAAAATCGTCTGGAATTTTGACGCCCCGCCCGGCACCGAAATACACACCGCCAAACCCATCGGCGCCAACAGCGTCATGTTCATCGAAAATGCAAAACCTGCGAAACTCATCGTTATGAACAAGGGCACCGGCACCATCGAACACGAATTCGATCTGCCGGTGAATTCCGCGGTCAGCGTCCATCGCCAGTTTCGCCGGGCGGAGGTGACGCCCGCGGGAACAGTGCTGGTTTCTTTCCTGGACCTGGGCAGAATCGCCGAGTATGACTGGAACGGCAAGGTACTATGGTCGCAACCCATGACCAATTGTTTCTCAGCCACGGAATTGCCAAACGGCGACATTCTCGCCGCCACCAGCGGAGAGCAGTTTGTGCGGGAAATCAACCGCCAAGGCCAAACCGTCTGGGAATGGACGGTCGCGGACGCGCCGGAATACAAGTTTCATTTTACCCAGGTCGCCAGCCGACTGCCGAACGGAGATACATTAATCAACAACTGGTATGACGGCTCGTGGAAAGGGATCAGCCCGGATCATCTGCCCATCCAGGCCATCGAAGTGACACCGGACCAAAAAATCGTGTGGGCGTTGCGCTCGTGGTTGCCGCCCGCCGCTCTCGGTCCCTCCACAACCATCCAGATTCTCGACGGAACCCCGTTGGACGCAATGGTGGCCGCATTGCCGGAATGATTTTCCCTCGTGTGCGCCCGTTATTCCCTCACACCCGAGCAAGCCAAACTCGTTCTGGAGGGGCTGGTGCATATCTTCGCATTCGCGCCGCGTTACAATATCGAACCCGCGCAGCGCGCATCTGTCATCGTCAAGACTCCGAAAGGCGTCAAGCGCGAGGAGATGACCTGGGGTTTCAAATCCGCCGGCTCCAAGGGACTTCACACCAATGCGCGGGCCGAGCAAATCCAAGAGACCAGCACGTTCAAAAAGCTCCTGGGGCAAGCGTTGCCTCGTGCCAATGGACGGCTTTTACGAATGGAAACCGGACAAATCACCTTTCCGCCTTGTCCGGCGCAAGCGCGATGTGTTTTACGTGGCTGGCCTTTGGCGAATGACCGAAAAACAGGAACTGGATGAGCCGGTACAGGAGTCTTCCTTCGTGCTGTTGACTACGGCCGCTAATGCCAGCGTCAAATCAATCCACACCCGGATGCCGTTCATCGTCCGTGAAGAACACCTGGGTTGGTGGCTGGGCGACCTGATGGAAACCGTTTTGAATTTTCCAGATGACACGCCGCTGGAATCGTATCCCGTCAGTCGCGCGGTGAACAATGTCCGCAATGAAGGCCCGGATTTGATCCAGCGCGCGCCGATTGAACGCGAATTGTTTTGAATTTCATCCGCGAATTTTGCGAGTTGATGCCGATAAAGTGCCAGCGCAGAGTCGGGTCGTGGAGGGCACGCGCGGCGGCTGCGTTTGCGCAATGTCCCGGCTGGCCATGTCCACCCAAAAAACAAAGTAAATCGGATTTGACCTTTTTATACGCCAAGGCATACTATCCAACTCGTTCTGACAGTTTTGAACGTCGAATTTTTTGACTTGGAGGAAATCCTCACGGAACATTCAATTTATGGCAAAAATCGACATCCGGAACTAACAATTTAAAAAATGAAGCATATTCGAAACATCGCCATCATTGCGCACGTTGACCACGGCAAAACGACTCTCGTGGACTGCCTGCTCAAACAGTCGGGCACCTTCCGAGCCAACGAAGCCAAAGCCAGCGAGGAACGCATCATGG
>JASHVW010000139.1 GCA_030044395.1 Verrucomicrobiia bacterium | reverse complement strand
GACGGAGGCAAAGTGCGCGGGATGGTCGCCGAGTCCCGCCTGGATCAGAGCGGTCGTGTTGTAGCTGATGACGGAATTGATGCCTGTAGCTTGATTAAGGGCAAGAATGATACAGGCCAATAGAAATGGAATCACATATTTACGGCGCAGGAGCGATTCGCGGATTTTCCCGCCGGCGCCGGCCCTCTTGTTTTTTTCCGCCGTTGCGGTTTCTTCCATCTCCTTCAATTCCAATTCCGCTTGTTTGCTGGTGCGCGAGCGCAGGAGGGCGGCGCGGGCGGCATCCATTTTGCCGCGACGGAACAGCCAGCGCGGCGACTCCCCGACCATCAAACTGCCGATGACAAATAGAAGGCCCGGCGGCAAGGTTGCCCAGAAAATGTCGCGCCAGGCGCTTTCCTTGGCGGCAAATAATTTTTGGACATCCCCGAGTTTGGCGACGTCATCCACGACGTGGCTGTAATAAAGGCTGATGAGCGACGCCGCGACGATGCCGGTGACGAGGAGCCATTGAAAAACGCCCGTGCCTTTGCCACGGTTGGCCGCCCCCAGGCATTCCGCCAGGTATAACGGCACGGCTACTCCGATCAATCCGCCGCTGACCCCCTGCAAGAGCCGCCCGAAAATCAGAGGCCAATAATTATGCGCCAGAGCAATCATCGGAACACTGACGACAAACAAAACGCCGCTGAGGCTCATGATTGTCCTGCGGCCGAACAAATCCGACAGGAGGCCGGCAAAAAGGGTCGAAAGGACTGTGCCCAGGAAAACCGCCGCGACCACGAGCGAAATTTGCTGCGCATTGAGCTGAGTCCCGTCCGGCAAGGTAAAAGTCGCCTGCAAATAAGGCAATGCGCCTTGAATGATGGCGACATCCACGCCATAGAGCAGTCCGCCGAGGCCTGCGATAAAGAGGAGAAAACGATTATAACCGGTCTTGTCTCGTTCGGCGGCCAGGGCGGGAATTTCTTGCATATTTTTTGACAAGTTTGGCATCAACGAAACAGGTTAAGAAGGCCGTCTGCACTTTCAGCCGCGCTGATTTGTTTTCCACCCTGGTAGATATCCTGAAGGCCGCCGTTATTCCATTGGCGGAGCCGATAGAGGGTGGCAAAGGCGAAGTCGGGCGCTGCGGCGCCTTGTCCCCCGACGAGTTCCGTCCCGCGCCGGACATTGTCCTGCAGCCACGCGGGCATCCGCAGGTGAAATGGATTGCGTTGGACTTCGCCGACGTGAAAAGACAAAGCGGCCAGCAGGTCCGCGACGTCGTCCACACTGGACTCGACCATCAAGTTGGGCGATGCCATCGCCCCCCAATACTCGGTTTCAACCGTCCGGCAACTGAAAGTTTTTGGCAGAGTATTCAAGGCGTCCATGACCAGGAAATGCGTGCCGACGTGCGTGCTGTTCCAATCGGCCTGATGCGGGAAGAAGATGGCGCGCGGGCTATGTTTGATGAGAAGAGCGGCGACAATTTTCGCCGAATCGGCCCAGCGAGACGGATCATTGGCGCGGGATTGAAGATCAATCCGTTCCAGGTCATCGGGCGGGGATGGTTCAAGTTCAAATCCGAGCCAATCGCAGGCATTTTTGAGCTCCTGCCAGCGGGCTTGTTGCCTGCTTTTCAAGGCGCCGCGGGTAATTGCGACGTTGATGATTCTCATGCCGGTTTCGCGCATGAGACGCAAGGCAAAGCCGCCAACGAGGCATTCGTCGTCAGGGTGGGGGGAAAAGATAATCGCGGCGGGGGCATTCGGCGGCGGCTTGGGTTTGGGGTTTGGAGGAATTCCACCGAGGGGCAATGATTTTCCCGCCGCAACAAGCCCGGCAAAAGAGGAGGCAAAATTGTGATAGGGATTCATTGCAAGTCCGATGCATGAAACATGATTTGCATCGCACGCGCAAGTTTTCCACGGGAAGCCTTGTGGATTCAATCCCCAATTCAGGGGGGTTGTTACAAAGGGCGCATGAGATAGAATCCGGTCCGGAACACCAACTCAGACCGACGCGGAGTGCCTGAGTCAACAAGAATAGAGAGACTGATTTTTATGGAGATCGTGATTCAACCGAATGCAGAAGCCGCCACGGATTTGGTGGCGCGGGTTATTGCCCGGCGACTGCGCGAAAACCCGCGGCTCGTCATTGGCCTGGCTACTGGCAGAACGATGGAAGCCGTCTATGCGCGGCTTGTCTGGATGCACCGCGAGGAGGGCCTGGATTTTTCGGGCTGCCGGACATTTAACCTGGATGAATATGTCGGACTTCCGGGGAGCCATCCTAATTCCTACCGGCATTACATGAACCATAATTTGTTCCTGAACGTGAACGTGGATTTGAAAAACACGCATTTACCGAACGGCGTCGCCGAGGATATCGAAGCCGAATGCAGGAATTATGAGAAGTTGGTTGCCCAATGCGGTGGCATTGACCTGCAACTGCTTGGCGTTGGGTTGGCGGGGCATCTGGGCTTCAACGAACCGGTTTCCTCGCTTCGGTCGCGCACGCGAGTCAAGGTGTTATCACCGGTGACCCGCGCCCAAAATTCTCCATTGTTTGCGCCGCCAGACGAGATGCCGCGCCGCGCGATCACGATGGGAGTCGGCACGATTCTGGATGCGCGGCAGTGCCTGCTGCTGGCCACGGGCGAAGACAAGGCCGAGATCGTGGCCCGGATGATTGAAGGTCCGGTTACCAGCATGCTCTCGGCTACTGCATTGCAATTTCATCCCTCTTGCGTGGTGGTGCTGGATGAAGCGGCGGCCGCCCGGCTTCAGGAAACCGATTATTATCGCTGGATTTTTGAGAACGAACCGCAATGGCAATCGTATCGCGCTGAGATGAAGACCCCCAATGGCCATTCTTCCAAACATAAGTTCCCGGCGGCACAGATCAAAAATTGAGCGGTTCGCGCCCGCTGGTTCATGTCCCAATGCTTCCGATGAATCCCCCATCCCCTTTTAGGGATACAAGTTCGCACGGAAGTGGCCGCTTACTCAGACGTCTGGGGAAGCACTTATATTCAAACGGCTCTCCCTCACCCCGCCCTCCCGCTGGGAGAGGGGGAATTGTCGGCCGCTGGCTCGAAAGTGCAATCGCACCTATATGCTGTATAGCGCGGATTACACTACTTCCGGGGTAACCTGCCACGGTCCAAGGTCCAATGCGCCAATAACCGTGTGAAACGTGCGCGCTAAAACACTTTGACACGCGGGCCGAATGTGCCTTCAATTGGCGGGGTAACTGGCGATGAAACCCGCGTCCATACAACGTCGAAGCAAATTTTCCCGCAAGTTCGGGAGGGTCAAATCCACTGACGAAAATTCCACCGCCGGGTTGCCCGAAGATCTGGAAAGAGAGCAGATGGACAAGGATGGCGCCACCTTGGGCGCTAAATACTGGCGACAACGATTGCTTTTGCGTCGCTATCGCTTTCCCCCCTCTGGCGAATCGGAGCAGGATTTAGCCGCGTATATTGATCATGGCGGCAAAGGCTATTATTTTCCGCTTGGCACGGCGGATGTGGAAGCGGCCGCAGTCGAGGCGGGCCGGATCCATCGGATGGCCGTGAAGCACGGATGGAATCACGTCTGCCGGGAGGCTTCCCGGGAATTAATTGTCAATTTCGAGTGGTGTATGAACCCGGTATTGTGGACTTATACCACGATTCATACTTTGGTTGGAAAACGGACCGTGCCAGGCTTCGATG
>JASHVW010000138.1 GCA_030044395.1 Verrucomicrobiia bacterium | reverse complement strand
TCACAAATCGAACCCGGCGCAAAAAAGAGGCTTTGATAGGCGCTGGCTGAGTATCTGGCATCGTTGCTGCCCCAGGAAAAGTATCCCAATAAATTGGTCCTCTGTCCCACGAATTTTTCGCTCAAATCCAATTCGTCGGGTATTCCACGCTGTATCATGACGTCGTGGGCGTGCCTCATGTCCGCATTGTATTCATCCCAAGGTGATTCCCGCGGTATCATCATTCCGGTAATGGGTGACGGTTGAGACGCCTTATCACCGAGGCCAAAAATCGGTTGAACATCAAAGAGTACTTTCCCCTCGGCAAGGCCGTGTTCGGCTTCCAGAGCCTGCGTGACGAGCGCTTCGGCGCCCGCCTCCGTGTAAGCATCCAACCGGGTAACGAGGTAGCCGCCAAATCTTGAGTGGGAAAATGGCTCCGTGGCATTCCAATAGCGGTTGGAATAAGCGCAGCCAATCGCCCCTGAACCGGTGATATCAATTCTCATGACGCCGGGCAGACTCGCATAGCCCAACGCTGCCAGGGTACTGTCCACGGAGGGATGCCCGCGAATGCCGGCTGGAACGCGGCTGTTTTCGTCGCAACTGCCCATTGCCGATCCGGTAATCCGAATGGGTATGCCCTTGGTCAACACAATAAAATCAATATTTGAATGCGCCGCCAAATATTCGGAAACGGGCGTTTCAATCAATCTCGTATAGTTCGACAGTGTAATCGTCTCGTTCTCCGCACTTAAAGCGGAATCCTGGCATTGAATTGGAAGAACATGGCTTATATGACGAATCCGGGCGTAGTAATCCGCGATGGCCAGCGACACCGGACTTTTTGTGTTGACCACCAACAGCACCTGATCCGGACTTCGCTGCCCGGCATTCGTGGTGCAGCTCCAAAGCAACAACTGCACGAAGAGTGACATCATTCTGAAACTGCCTGGCGCCGTATGCATTTTCATATTTCCGCTTGTGAAAGCATCGTTAGTTCCGTGTCGTGTTCTTCCCATCGGGTTGTGCGGCATCGGCTGCCCAAACGGAGCGAATTGCCGCTTCATCGCCCAACCCGGTTGGAATTGCCGGACTGGGATCGTTGGCAAAATACCACCGGGTATCCGGCGATCTTGCAGTCCGGCTCCCGGGCATTTCAAGCCACCCATTCGTATCGGTGTTGCGTATCCAGTTCCAGGCGTAGTGCAGCCAATTTGACCGGTATTGTTGATTCTGGTGTGCAAACCAGGTGATTTCGTCATATCCCCAGACCCAGTTAAATTGACCTTGAATGTTGGGCTTCCCCGGATGGCGACTGACGCCGTAATTGTCAAATTCGACAAAGTAAGGCAGGTGATCACAGGTCCAGCCACTAAATGTTTTTCCGCCCTTGCTTCGGTTGTAGAGACCATCCGAAAATCCAAGTTTCAAAATTGCATTCTCCGGTATGTCCGGGGTTTCCATGATGCGCAGTGGAAAGGCATTGAAATCCAGCAGGGGATTTCCGTCGTGCATGAGGCCGCCCGAAGGAACGTGGCCGTCACAAATGACCATGTGCCGGCGCGCATGCGCGGCCGCGTATTCGCGCACCATTCCAAGCAAATGCGCCCAGTGCATGTTGTCAGGATCATTCCTGTTCATGATTTCCACCTGTCCGAAATGGATCGCTTCACATCCGGCATCAATGTACGACACCGCCTGATAATAAAACCACAGCTGCGTTTCAATCCGGCTTTCGTCGGGCACTTGAGCGCCTGGTCCCATCATACGGCGCTGGCCTTCGGGATAAATGATGTCATCGAAACGGAAATTTCTCCTTTCAACCGGCAAGCCAAACGCGGTGAATACCCAGTCAGGAATGGCAATTTGATTGATTTTTGGAGTGACTGTTTCAAAGACACACGCCTCCAAAACAATGTCGGGATCGGCGGCCAGCACCCTGGGAGCGGCTGCGCGCGCGCGTTGAAGATTATTCGAAAAATCGTCTTCCGCGTTCCACAGGCACAGCGCGCGGCCGACATACCTGGCTCCGATGGATTTGAGCATTCTGATGTCGTCATTGAGATCGCCACGGCCGTTCAGCATTCCTTCCATCACAATCGATCGTGACAAATAATTGTCCAGCACTTGACGCGAAATTGTCCGGTCAAAGTGAAATCCGCCGGGCCGCGAAACGGTATTTGTTTCGTTGGCCATGGCAAAATGGCTGGCAGCAAAATATCCTGCAAACACCATGGCGAAGAGTATTTTATAAGAGGAGAAATTCATAATTTCTTCCGCAGTGGCTCGCCAAGGCTGGCATGAATCCCTCGCTGCACCAATCCCCGTTTTAGGGGATTATTTTCATTTCTAAAGCTTGATATTTTCCGACTTCCGGTGAACACGCCCACAATGTTTTCTCATGGTTTGCAATTCAACAAACCGTTTAAATGCTTGCGCCATGAAAGTTAATTGCGTTGCATCATGGCAGGGTCCTTTGGTTGTCAGCGTCTTTTTTTTAGCTGGATTGTCGTCATCGGTGCGAGCGGATGATCTGGTTTCGCTTGTAAATCCATTCGTCGGCACGGCTAATTCCGGCAATACGTATCCGGGCGCGGTCGCCCCGTTTGGTTCCGTGCAGATGACCCCGAATTGGGCCGGGAACGGTTATTATTATCGGAACAGGCATATGCACGGATTCGTCGTGAACCACATGAGCGGAGACGGCGGCGCCAATGAAGGCCAGGTGCTGATGACCGCGACCACTGGCGAAGTAAAAGTTGACCGGCAAAGCACGGATTACTCGTTCGACCACGAACATGAATCGGCCTCCGCCGGCTATTACGAGGTGCTGATGGAACCGTGGCACAT
>JASHVW010000137.1 GCA_030044395.1 Verrucomicrobiia bacterium | reverse complement strand
CTATTTGCTGAACAACTGCGAAGACGTCACGCTGAACGGCGTCGTCATCAAGGAATCACGCGACGCCGTGGACTTGATGGGGTGCCGCGACGTGCAGATTCACAACTGCCGCTTCACCGGTTGCGGCGACGATACCATCGGCATCAAGAGCGATTTCGCATTGGGCCGCAAGATCAACAGCGCGAACATTTACGTCTGGGATTCCTATTTTGAGTCCGGCTGCAACGCCCTGCAATTCGGATCGGAAACGGCGGGTGACTTCCACAACGTCAACTTCTGGAATATCCGGATCGGCCGTGCGATGAAGGCGGGCATCGGCATCACTTGCAACGACGGCGGCAACATTGACGACGTGAATTACAGCAACATTGTTGTTCGCGGGGCCGCCAGCCCGATCTTTATGCTCATCACGGCCCGCCTCCGCACCGGCGACCCGGACAAGAGAACCGGGGTCATCAAAAATGTCACCGTTGACGACGTGACGGTGACCGATTGCGAACCGGGACGTCAGGGGCCGGTCTATCCCTGCACGATTTCCGGACGTCCCGGATCGGCCTTGCAGAATATCACATTGGAGAATATCAAAATTGATTATCCCGGTCCGGGGCCGGGGCAGAAGGCGGGCGTCGTTCCGCCGTATCCAAGGGATTATTCGCCGCACAGCATGGGACCGCGTCCGGCTTCGGGGCTTTACGTTCGACATGCTGACGGCCTGACGCTCAAAAACGTCACCTTCACATTCGAACAGCCGGTGCAATGCCCGCTCATCGTGGCCGATGACGTGGATGGGCTGACCCTGGACGGCTTTAACTCGCCAAAATCCACGAGCGGTTTGGTGATGCAATTGGAGAATGTCAGGAATCTGACCGTGGAAAAATCGCCCGGCTTGAAGGATGAACAATTGGCGGCCGTGGAAAACGGAACCGAATAAGCGCATCAGTGGAAGGCGTTGGTCGCTTTTGTGTGCCGCCTGCTCATGCGCCTGAAAATCTTGAGGCAAAAAATATTCGACAAAATCGCAAACATGAAATCCTCATCCATCTTATTGGCCCTGTCTGCATTGGGCCTTTCGTTGTCGTTGAATGCTAAAGGGCAGGAGACGCCGACACGCTGGCACATCACCGGCGACGGCGCCATCGTGTGGGATGTCACACCTGGCCAGGCGCATACCGATGACATCGAGATGACGGGCAAAAAGGTGTCGGTCATCGTCACTTACGGCGTGGACACCAACGCCGCGCTGAAATTGAGCGAGTTCGTGATTTTCCCGACGTTTCAGACGGTGCCGCAGGACACGCGCAGCCACATTGCGGAAAATTTCGGCGCCGACGCTGATCCGCGCGTGGTGCTCAACCGCGGCGACCCGGCTATGGATGTTGTTCAAAGCTTCCGGCAAAAAGGCATCATGGAAATCAAGGGACGGATGGAATCGAAGAAGCAAGCCGTCGCATGGACGCGGACAATCTTTCCATCACCGGACAAGCCGGCCGTCATCGAATTGATCTCTTTGACCAATGTCTCGCCAACGGCCGTGACAGTTGAAGTGGAAGACACGTCGAAAATTGTCCGCACGTCGCCGGCGCGCGGCCTGGACGGCTCGTATGTGATGTCATCGCGCGTGCTGGATCCGGGCGAGCGTTCGCTCGGACCCGGAGGAGGCACGACCTTTGCAATGGTGTTCAGCGCGCGAAATGCGTCCAACCCCGATGTGGCGATTGACCCCGAGGCGGAATTTCAGGCCCGCGCAAATTTGGTTGAAAGCTATCTTGACAAACTGCAACTCGAGACACCCGACAAAGTGCTCAATACCATGTTTGCCTTCGCCAAAATCCGCACGACCGAAAGCATCATTCTCACCAAAGGCGGCTTGATGCACGCACCGGGCGGTGGACGTTATTACGCGGCAATTTGGGCAAACGACCAGGGCGAATACGGGCCGCCGTTCTTTCCGTTTCTAGGGGATGCGACGGGGAACGGCGCGGCTTCGAACGCCTTTCGCCTGTTCGCAACCTACATGAATCCTGATTACAAACCGATTCCCAGTTCCATCGTGGCGGAAGGCGCCACCTACTGGAACGGCGCCGGCGACCGTGGCGACATGGCAATGCTTGCTTACGGCGCATCCCGTTATTCGCTTGCGAGTGGCGACAAGGCGCTGGCGAAACGGGAATGGCCGCTCATTCAGTGGTGCCTGGAATACTGCCGTCGAAAGGTGGACAACAATGGCGTGGTGGAGTCGGACGCCGATGAACTGGAAAATCGTTTCCCGTCCGGCAGGGCCAATCTTTGCACGTCCTGCCTCTACTATGATGCGTTGAATTCCGCCGTCTGTCTCGGCAGGGATTTGGGCGCGCCGCAGTCGCAATTGGATGATTATTCCAACGAGGCAACGGCGGTCCGGGCCGCGATTGAAAATTATTTTGGCCACGACGTGGACGGGTTTCACACGTATCGCTATTTCGACAAATCCGTTCCCAGCGTCAACAAGAGGGCCCTGGCGCGTTTCGCCCATTACGAAAACGAGCCGGACAAATTGCGCGCGTGGATTTGCATTCCGCTGACCGTCGGTATTTTTGATCGCAAGGACGGAACCATTGACGCGTTATTTTCAGCGAATCTGTGGACGCCGGACGGGTTGGCGACCGAGGAGGGAGACAAGGTTTTCTGGGACCGCTCGACGCTCTATGCCTTGCGCGGCGTGTTCGCCGCGGGCGATACGGAGAAGGCTCTCAAATATTTGCAATATTATTCCACGCGGCGGCTGCTGGGTGAGCACGTGCCATACGCGGTGGAGGCGTATCCCGAAGGCAACCAAAGCCATCTTGCCGCGGAGAGCGCCCTGTATTGCCGGATTTACACAGAAGGCCTGTTCGGCATTCGGCCAACCGGTTTTCGCACCTTCGACTGCACACCGCACCTGCCGAAGGAATGGCCGACGACGGCGTTGAATCACATTCGCGCCTTCGGCGGCGATTTCAACCTCGTGGTCAGCCGGGCAGGAGACAATTTGAACGTGCAAATCTTCGAAGGCGGACAGTTGCGCAAATCCTATAAAACCCCCGACGGCGGCACTGTGGCCGTTGATTTGGGCGGTTAAAATCTCCCGGCACGCCTTTCAGTCCCGGCTGAGAAACTTGACCACCGCCTCGGTGCGCGATTGGACGTGCAGCTTTTCATAGACCGTGTGCAGGTGGGCACGGACAGTGCTTAACGTGATGCCGAGTTGGTCGGCAATTTCCTTGTAGAGATAACCCTTGGCAAGCAGCACGAGGATCTCATGCTCCCGTTTGGTAAGCTTCTCCATATCGGATTGCGGTTGTTTTATCATGCTAAAGTGGTTGACCACCTTCCTGGCGATTTGCATGGACATCGGCGCGCCGCCGGCATGAACCTGCTCGATTGCCTGGATCAATTCAGACGGCGGCATATTTTTGAGCAGGTACCCGCTGGCCCCATGGCGCAGCGAATCAAAGATCAAATCACTCTCCTCATACGTCGTCAGCATCAACACCTGGGTGGCGGGCATGGACTTTTTGAGTTCGGCAACGCATTGAATACCGCTCATTTTTGGCAGATTGATGTCCATCAACACCACGTCCGGCTGCTCCAGCGGGATTTTGCGAAGCGCTTCTTCCCCGTCCGGATGCGCCCCGACGCATCGCGTCGCCTGCGCGCGTTCCACTAATTCGGTCAAACTTTCACGAGTGCCGCGACTGTCTTCAACGATCGAAACTTTGATGCGCATGTCATTCTTCTTCATATCCTCGTCTTTATTGGCGATTCAGGCAATTGAACGAACGTTCAATTCTTCCGTCGGCAAGGGCAATCTCAAGATGACGCGGGTGCCCACGTGCAATTGGCTCTCAATGCGGCATTCGCCCCCCAATTCCGACATTCGCTGCCGCATGTTGCGCAATCCGTCCGCCAGGGCATTATCGGCGGCGTGGGCAAATCCGCAGCCATTGTCTTCGATCGCCATTTCAAGTATTCCGTCATGCAACTCCATCTCCAGCCGGATTTCGGCCGCCCCGGAGTGTTTGACGATGTTGTGCAGGGCCTCCTTGATGACGAGGAAAAAATGATGCCTGACATCGGACGGAAGCACCCGCGGTGAAATCTGGTCGGGAAAATTCAACCGGCAACGAATGCCGGCCGGACGAACGTAATCGAGGGCAAACTGGCCGACATAGTCAATCAGATGGGGCAGCGTGTCGTTGCGCGGATTGATCGCCCAGACAATTTCATCCAGCGACTTCACTGCCTGACGGGCAGTCATCGAAATCGTGCCGATCCGGTCCGCGACTCGTTCCGGCTCGGCGCGATCCTGTTGAGCAAGTTCTCCCAGATACGCAATCTGAGTCAGATCAGCGCCCAGGTCGTCGTGGATATCCTTGGCGATACGGGCGCGTTCCTTTTGCAAAGCGGCCTGTTGCTCCAGCAAGCGAAGCCTTAGGTGCAATCTCCGAAATGAAACGTAACGCACAGTCGCGATGACTCCCGCCGTAAATGTCGCAAAAACAATCAGGCGAAACCACCAGGTCTGCCAATAAAAAGGCAGCACGTCGAAGCTGAGCGACGACGCCTGGCTCCAAACACCCGCAATATTGCAAGCGCGAACCTGAAAACGGTAACGGCCATGCGGCAACCGCGAATAAGGGGCGTTCCGCACCGTGTTCCCCTCGCTCCAATTGTCATCGAGTCCCAGAAGGCGGTATTCGAATTCAATGTTCCCGGGGGTGATGAAGCTCGGAGCCGTAAATTCAAAATCGAGTGTGCTCAAACCGGGTGGCAATCGCAGAATGGTGTTGGTGGCTTGCAAATCGCCGATCGCTGACGACTCTCCCGGCTTCGGAAACAGGTTTGGGTCATACGAGGCAACAGTCCGCCCATCCACCATGACACTTTCGAGCAAAACCGGCGGTGGAGGAGCGCTGGCGGGGACCCGTTCGGGATGAATGACCGCTAATCCAGTCTGCATCGGAAACCAGAGGCGCCCGTCCGATCCGCGGAACGCCCCCGGAACATCTTCGAAATTGGCCTGCAGATTTGGATAACCTTCTCCCAGGCTGTATGCGAAGGAGCGGACCCGGGTCTGCGGGTCGCGCGCCACCTGCTCCAAATTGTCCAATGGCACCTCAAAGATACCTTGATTCCCGGCACACCACAGCCATCCCTGATCATCGGCCACCATTTGCGAAATGTAATCGTCATATAAGCCCTGTTCAGCCGTGATGCGCGCGTAATGTCCGTCTTTCAGCCACCCGATGCCCCAGCCGGCGTACCCGATCCACAAGCTGCCGTCGGGTGTCGGGTAGAGACACCGGATGGAAAGCAAACGGTTGGTGACACCCGGTGTTTCATCCACCATTTCGTTCCCCTTTGCGCAGAACAAACGTCCGTCGGCAGTGCCGGCCCAAATCCGCCCGAGTGCATCCTGGGTGAGGGCACGAATCGAGCGCACTTGGACTGCCATCTCGAGTGGTTGTACTTTGCCGTCATCCAGCCGTTGTACGCGGCTCGGATTGTCGGTGGCCACATAGATGTCCCCATTTGAACTCTCCAAAATGGAACGGACATCATCGCTCGAAAGTCCATCGGACTGCCGCCAGTTCCGGCACCGGTCGTCTTGAAGGTGATAGAGCCCCTGTTCCCGCGTTCCCAACCATAACCCCCCATGCGGATCCGCCGCCACGCAGGAAAAATTACCCGACGGTTCATTGGTTCCGGCGGGAAGTAGACTCCAAACGCCATTCTGCCAATGAGCCAGCAATCCGTTCTGGGTGGTTGCCCAGATTGTCCGTGAAGAATCTTCGCAGACGGAACGGATTGATTCATACGGCAAGCCGCTTTCCGCCCCCAGCAATTCAATAATGCGCGGGCGCAAGCGCTCCAGGCCGCCGCCAGCCGTGCCCACCCAGATGTTTCCTTCACGATCTTGTGTCACGCTGGCAATATCATAATAGGAAGTTGGCGCCTGGACGGCGAGGCCGCCAGTGCACCGGAAAAGGCCGTGGGAGGCGGTGCCGACCCACAGCACCCCGGTGCGGTCCTGAAAAAGCGCCGTTCCCTCAATCCCGTCGGGTTCCAAAGGGAGAATCCCAAACTGTTGCGTCTGGCCGCCTTCTTCATAGCTCAATAACCGCCGCCCTGCGCAAATCCAAACTCCGCCTTCCTGGCGTCGTCCAATGCATCCGACGGTTTCAGGAAGCGTCAGTAAGATGCGAAATTTCCAATCTTCAAAAACTCCGACTTGGTTTCCCTTGGAGAACCACATCCGTCGGTCAATATCGGTGGCCAGTGACGTCGCGCCGTCTGCCTTCCATCCCGACGCGGAGTTGTACACTGTCACGTGGCCGTCGTTGATCCGCGTCAATCCCCCTTCAATATAGGTTATCCAAATCGCCCCCTTCGAATCCTGGGTCATGTACGTCGCGTGGGCATCCGGCACATTGGTAAAAACCTTTATCGAGTCCGGCGCAATGCAGACGACGGGTCCTCGGTCCATGCCGAGCCAAAGCCAGCCGCGCCTGTCAAGACACATTGCGCGCACGACCCGATTCGGAACTCCGTCGAGGCTGGCCAGTTGAAATTCTTGGAAACGCACGCCGTCAAATCGCATCAACCCCCCCGCTGTAGCCACCCACAGGTAACCGTCCTTTGTTTGAACAACGCCAACCACGCCGTTGTCCGGCAATCCCTCCGACGATTGCCAGGACCGCTCATACCACGGAGAATCCACCTCGCTTCCAATCACTGTGAATGCTAAAAGCGACAAAACTAGGGTCAATAGTCGTGTCCTTGGGCAGTCAACAAATGCGGTGGTCACAATCCTATCGTAATCCGCCGGCCTTCGTTTATCAAGATAAGCTCACTGGCACGCGTCAAAGAGGCGTCGGCGTTTGCTTCAAAAATACGATGTACATGTTGCCGGGATTGTTCGCCGGGCTTGCGCCATTTCCGCCCAGCGTAATGCTCCCGCTGTCCTGAAGCTGCCGCGCAAACAGCTTCATCGTCCGCCCATTCACGGCAAAAAAGAGGCCGGTGGGAGAAAAGTCGCGTCGCAGCCACTCCGGAACCGGCAACTGCTCATCGTACGCCACATAAACCGTGGTTCCCGCCGGGGCCGCGATCTGCATCAAGTCCGCCGCGTTATAAAGGCAATCGGACTCCGCGGCCTGGACCCAATCCGCGCCAGACATCATTTCCGGCAAATCCTCAAACCGATAATCACGGTCGCAATATACTTCTTCCCCATTGGCGGCCTTCTCTCGCAGGCGAACGGATTCCGTGGGGCCGGTATAACTGAAAGCTTGCGTGAACCGCCCCGCGTTCTCCGGCTTGGCCCCTGCAGTCGTTACGGTCATCGGCGGAGACATCGTCGCCAGGGAACTCCAATCGGGATGCGTGGCAGGCAACGCCGCCAGAAGCATCCTCGGCGCCATTTTAGAGTAGCCATCCTGCGCCTCGAATGTATGAGAGGGAATGGTGATGGAAGCGGATTGCATTCCGGGACAATCAGCCGTTACCGTAATCTCCCCTGCTGCCAGCGTCGAACGTATCGCCACACGATTGATTCCGCATTCCAGGTCGACGTATCTCTTGTTGATGGAACCGGGCTGCCCGCTGTCGTAACCGCCGCGCCAAACGACCGGCCCCGTGCAAGTGAAGTTCACGCGCTGCTGAAATGTCGGACAGCGTTCGCCGGCGGCATCCACCGCCTCCACATCAATCAACGCCACATCGGACCCGTTCGCCAACAACCCCCCGGGGCCCGTAATCACCGTCAGCCGCAACCCCGCGGGCGCGCCGGCCGTGCGGATTGCGTTTGTCGCCACGGCAAGGTTATCATCATAAGCAACCGCTTCAATTTCGCCGGGTTTCCAAACCACATTCGGAAACGTGAACAGGTAGTCGTCCGATTTTACGCCGGGACCGGCGGATTCTCCATTCACAAACAATTCCACCTTTTGGCAATTGGACGTGACAAATTCCGTTTTTTTTGTTCCCGCCGGATAATTCCAATGTCCGATGATATGGACCTGCGGATCGGCGCGAAACATTGTTTGGCAGACATAATATGCTTCTTTGGGGAGACGGACGCCGTCCACTTCGCCGCTCGCGCGGTCCACCTCGACGGTGTCGCGACCGCCGCTGGTCGTGTCGGAGAAAATCCAGTTCGCCCCGCCGCAATGGGTAGGGGCGCCAATCTTGTCCACATATTGGCGGACTTCATCCACGGCGTACTGTTCCGAAGTCAAATCGTATATCTGGCCCCGGGCCGCCGCGTAGCCAAAAGTCGGCGGGGACTCATCGTCCCAGACGCGCCTGGGCGATTCTTCCCGGTCATATTCGCCTTCGACCACCGGCAGGCTCGCAACTTCGTGGCTGCCTTCGGTGCCGATGGTCACGTCCATGAATTCCCCGGTCACCGCGTCGGCGCGGCGATGCGCGTAGGCGCGTCCGCCATGCGGATCATATTCATCCACCAAATCGCGCAATTCATCGGCGTGCGCCCGGGTCACCTTTTGATTCCCGCCTTCCCAGATTAGAATCGAGGGATCATTGCGAAAGAATATAATCGTGTCGCGAAAGGCGTCCGCGCGAATTTTCCACGCTGCGCCAACCGTGTCCGATTCACCATCCACACCGGGTTGGTCGGCGATCAGGCCCAGTTCGTCGCCGGCGCGGATCATTTCCGGCCCGCCGGCGCAATGTCCCCAGCGGATGAAATTTCCGCCTGCTTCCTTCATCAATTGGAGGGTGTATTCATGCAGCCAATCCGGTTGGGCCGTGCCCAAACCGGGCCACTCATCCGTCGGACGCTGCCCCCAGCCATGAAGCTTTAAATGATGTCCGTTAATCCAGAAACCGCTGTTGGCGTCCCAATGGACTTCGCGGATGCCCAGCGGAATTTCGCACGAGTCTATCGTCCTGTCGCCGGATTGCACCGAACAAACCACGTGGTAAAGATAGGGATAGTCCGGCTCCCAAAGCTGTGGATGGGAAATGACGCCGGAAAGTTTGGCGCGGGCATGTCCGCCCGCGGCAATGATTTCCGGCTTGCTCCACGTTGCGACCGTGTTGCCATCACGATCCAAAATCTTCGCGAGAACGGTGACATGCGCCTTGCGGCGGCGCCCGTTTTGGACCGGGATTTCGACGGTGACGGCGGCGGCCTGGCTCGAAATTCCGGCGGCATAAACATAAGGGCCGTCCGTTTTCAGGAAATCAAAGAGTGGCAACGGAATATGGAGGGGGTCGGTCACATAAAGATAGACATCACGATAAATGCCGCCAAGCGGCGGGTGCCATTGCGGATTGTTCCACGGAATTTGGTCAGCCTGGATGCCGTCCACATCATCCGGCACGGATTTATTGACCTCCATTTCATACGCCGCCAAGGTGCTGGGATTGGCCGCTTTCCCGCCGGGTGGGTCTTGGGCGTTTTGACCGGGGCCGGCTCCTGCCATTCCGTTTTGCGTATTGGTCCCGTTGTCCTGGGCCAGTTCGCTGCCGCTATAAGTGATATCGCTCACCATGAAACGGTTGTCACACCTGACCGCGAGCACATTGGGTTTGCCGAACTGAACATAAGGGGTGAGGTCAAAGGCGAACGGGACGAACCCGTTTTTGCAGGTCCCAAGGTAATGCCCGTTGAGGTACAAGTCGGTGACTTGCCGGACGGCCTCGAATTCAACGTACACGTCCCGTCCCCGGTAAGATAAGGGCAATGTGAAAGTCTTTCGATACCACGTGCGCCCTGACCAAAGGTTGGTTTCACCCATCAGCCGCCCTGGAGAAAGGTCATCGAATGAATCCACGTCGTTATACGTATGCGGCGTGGAAATGGTGGTCCAGCCACTGTCATCAAATTCGGGCTTTTGCGCGCCGCCCACGTCGGCTTTCATGAATTTCCAGTCCGGATTGAGATTAAGGGAAATGCGGTCACCAGCGGCGACCTGCCATAATCCCAGCAGGACCGCAAGGAACAATACTTTCCGGATACCCCAGGCGAAAGGGCTTCCACGGCAACGACATTGACTGTGAGGCATTTGTCACCATCATCGCCACAAGCGATGCCGTATTGCTACTGAACGTTTGTTCGATTGCCATTGGTTTAACCCGGCTTAACCTGATGCTCATGCCACATTGGAGTTTGCCGCATTTTCGTCGTCGCTCATGCAACTTTAACTGGAAGATGGGCAGGTTTTTAACCAGCCGGTCGGCCTTGTTTCTTTGCGCCGTGGGCGCCGCATTGATGGCAAACGTTTGCAGCGCCCAGGACACGTCGGAAATCCGCACGCCACCGCCTCCGCCGACGCCAAGAATCAATGGGCCTGACATTTTTGGCGCCCGGCCCGATCACCCGTTTTTTTACCATGTCCCTGCGACGGGAGACCGGCCGATTGAGTTTTCCGCCGATCATCTTCCCGCAGGCCTGCAAATCAACCCCGCGACGGGGGATATCACCGGTCTGTTGCACAAGGATGGGAATTACAGGGTGACCCTTCATGCAAAAAATGCGCTCGGCATTGCGACTAAAAAATTCAAAATCGTGGCCGGTGAAACCATCGCCCTGACGCCGCCAATGGGATGGAACAGTTGGAACCATTACGCGGGGCGCGTCAGCCAGGAAATCGTCTTGGAAAATGCGCGGACGATGGCTTCTTCGGGGTTGATTGATCACGGGTGGACTTATGTGAACATTGACGATACCTGGCAGGGCGTGCGCGGCGGACCTTTCAACGCCATCCAGGACAACGAAAAGTTTCCCGACATGAAAGGCCTGTGCGATTCGGTCCATGCGTTGTCGTTGAAGATAGGAATCTATTCGACGCCGTGGACCACTTCTTATGCCGGCCATATTGGCGGAAGCGCCGAAAATCCCGAGGGCAACTGGAAGGCCTATACAGGTTCAAAAAAAGGGATGATGAACAGGAACATCCTGCCCTTTGCCATTGGAAGGTACCACTTTGACACGAACGATGCGGATCAATGGGCTGCGTGGGGAATTGATTATCTTAAATATGATTGGAATCCGATTGAGCTTCCGGAAACAAAGGAGATGTACGATGCCTTGCGCCAGAGCGGGCGCGACATTGTCTTCAGTTTGTCAAACAACATGAATATCACCAACGCGCCGACGATTTCGAAGATAGCCAACAGTTGGCGAACCACGGGCGACATCAAGGCAAATTGGAGATCTATGAGCACACACGGTTTCGGCCAGGACAAGTGGGCCGCTTTTGCCAGTCCGGGACATTGGAACGATCCGGACATGCTTGAAATTGGCACGCGCGAAAGAAACCAACCGGGACTGACGCCTGACGAGGAATACACCCACATGACCATTTGGTGCCTGGATTCTGCTCCTCTCTTGCTCGGCAATGATTTGACGGCAATGGATCCGTTTACGCTGAATCTTTTGGAAAATGACGATGTGCTCGCCGTGGACCAGGATGCCTTGGGCAAGCAGGGCAGGTGCGTCGCCCGCGGCGACACATTCCTCGTCTATAAAAAGGAACTCGAGGATGGCTCGATTGCCGTCGGTTTGTTCAATGTGTCCGATGTACCGGCCACGGTTACGGCAAACTGGTCCGACTTGAAAATTCACGGCAGCCGCAACGTTCGCGATTTATGGCGGCAAAAGGATTTGGGGAAATTTGAAAACGAATTCTCCATGACCGTCGCGCCGCATGGGGCGGAACTCGTAAAATTGAGCCGGTGATGCGGAAAAGCTGAAAGCAGGAGCGCGGATTGGGCCTTGACGCCATCCTTTCAGCCGCAGCACGTCAAACTCTTTGCGGCCGCTGTTCGTCACCGACCCGCGATTCAAATTCAGCTTGGCGTCAATGGCTCTCCAACTCGATAATGGACGCGCTGGCCGCGGGAATCTTCAATGTGTAGGACCCGGCATCGGCCCGCGCCAAATCGGTCCATTTCCCATTCCAACTCCCATCGCTTTCAATGACAGAGCCGCCAAGCGTCACGCCAGTTTTGGATGCAACATCGTCGTTGGGCGCTGTCAATGACATTACCCGGCCATGATTAAAGCCGGCGCCGGCGATAAGTGAGACATCAGCGTCCCTGGCCGTGTCGCCGTGTTCTTTATTGATGATGGTCACGTAAATCTGTTTGTCGTCGCCGAGAACGGTATAGACGCTGACATTAAGGTCCTGTGGATTTGAGACGGCGGCGGAGAGGATTTGCCCGTGTCCTCCCACGTCAAAGGCCTTGATCCCATAGCCGAGCGGGCGGGCCAGAAAACCGTTGGCGGTGCTGAAATAAGCCGTGTATTTCGACGGGCGCAATTCCGCGCCCGCCCCGACTTTGTCACCCGTATGAAAATTGACGCCGGCTGCGCCGTGAGCGGCCCACCAATGCATGAAATCCAGTCCCCAAAGCGCAGAGGCAAAGGTATCGCTGACATCGGTGGCGCCGCCGTTGAAATAATTGTTCACCTCTTCAAGCCGATACGGCAAATGGTTGGAAATTGCCGCCGGCACAAAACCGTCATAAAGGCCTTGGTACGCCTCCACAAAGCTGTCGTCCAGCATCCGGTCGCGGCCGATTTCCGGCGTCGGCACCTTTAAGCCCGAACGTCCCGGATAAAGATGCGCGGTAATCAGGACCACGTGATCGCCGCGCGCAAAGTCAGCCATGAATTCGCGCGGCCACAACGGGTTGTCATCCACACTGGGCCCGCAAAATTCCGCGTCCGGCGCCTCGGCAACAATGGCCGTTTCAAACTGCTTCCACCTCTTTCTATAATCGGCATAGGAAGGACGCGGAAAAATCACTCCCATTGAATTGGTCACCTTGGGATAAACGTTTGGTTCCTGGCCGATGGAGAAGCAGGCAAGTTGAGCGGCATAATGGTCCATAATGTATTTGGCGACATCCGCATCCTGCCCGGCATTTCCATCATGCAGACGCAAACAGTAAATGACATTCACGCCGGCGGCGCGGGCAAAGGCGAACAAACTGTCCAGGTCCGCCCGGTCGGGGAGCCGTGTCGCATTGCGGTCACCCGTATTGCCACCCACACGCAGGCTCTTTATGCCGAGGGTTTGAAAGAGGGAAATCAACGGCTTGTTGTCCGGTCTGAAATAATGCACGCCATTATCGGCCGGCAACAATTGCGATAATTCGAAGCTCAATCCCGAAAAGTCCGGTGAAATGGCCGGTCCGGGATGAGCCGCATCCACGGATATCGTCAGCGGCGACTGCGCCGACACGCTGGCGGCGCCGGCCAGGATAGCGACGATTACTAAAAAGGTGCTTTTGCAGGTCATGGCGTGAGTGGTATTGTTGTATAAGCTCCGGTTAATTCTCCACCCACAAGAGGGGTTCGGTGATGGCGATGTTACGACGGACTTCTTCGTTGGCCGGGTCGGCGGACAGCCTGCGCCAGAGGTCCAGGTATTT
>JASHVW010000136.1 GCA_030044395.1 Verrucomicrobiia bacterium | reverse complement strand
GGCTGCAATGGCTGTGAGGCCGACGTAAACGTGCTGAACACAGTCGTCTTTGACTTGGGACGCTTCGGAATCCAATTTGTCGCCTCGCCACGGCATGCGGATGGCTTGCTTATCACCGGACCGGTAACTCAAAACATGGAATCGGCGCTGCGAAAAACCTATGAGGCCGTTCCGTCGCCGAAACTGGTGATCGCCGTCGGCGCTTGCGCCATTTCCGGTGGCCCATACATCGGCCATGCTGAACAACGCAACGGAGCGTCCAGCATCCTGCCGGTGGATCTTTACGTCCCCGGTTGCCCCCCCCACCCCATCACGATTCTGGACGGGCTGTTGAGACTTTTGGGAAAGATTGGATGAATCATCGCCAATACCCGCGCCGATAATACCAGCCCCCACCGCCGCGATACCACCCACCGTGAATCCAAACGGCGTGCGGATACGGCGGAAGTATCCAATGACCGCCAACCCACACCCAGCCGCCTCCAAGCCATTCCCATTCGCCAGCCGCCCACACGTAATCCGGTCCCGGCGCGGCGACCACGACATCCGTTTGCGGCGGCGGTGGCGCGTTTTCCACCACAGTGGATGTCGCGGCCGGAGAATTCGCGGTGGCAATCATGAAATTGACCACGCGGTCACTCACACCGGCGTTATGAAGATTAATAATGTCCGCCGCGCTCAAATGATAAATCGTGTGGGAATTCTGGATTTGCGCAATAATGACATCATCGCTCACGCCGGCCCTGGCTAATGCTTCCACGTCCGTCACTTGCAGGGGTTGGCCCTGTTCGACGCGGACGTAGGTGGTGGGCGCTTGCGCGCGTAATTCTGCGGCCTGCTGCTGGTCCATTGAATTGCCAATGATAGCCCCGGTGGCCGCACCAAACGCGCCGCCAATCACGGCGCCAGCCGCGGGGTTCCGCCCACCGAGGGCCGCACCCGCAAGGGCGCCGAAGGCGCCGCCAATCAAGGCTCCGCTTCCAGTATTGTTCGGTTCGCCATTCGGATACTCGCAACCGGTCAATACCACCGCTAAAACTGCCGCTGCAAAGGTCAATGCGTAAGATTTCTTCATATCAAACTGTTAGACAATCAAGATAGACTTTGGCTTCAAAAAAAGCAATTGCCGGGAGAAAAGGCGTCTCTGGTTACGCCCGGGGGTGGGCCGCGTCATAGGCTTTCTTCAAACGCTCGGTCGTGACGTGGGTATAAACCTGGGTGGTGGTCAAATGGGCATGGCCCAGCAGTTCCTGCACGCTCCGCAAATCGGCGCCCGCATCCAGCAAATGCGTGGCGTAACTGTGGCGCAACTTGTGCGGAGTCAGCTTCGGGTCCAGTCCCGCAATTGCCAGGTACTGCTTCAATCGCCGCGAGAGTTGGACTGGATGCAGTGGCGCGCGCCTTTTGGTTTCGGAAATGAACACCGGCGACGATCTAGCGGGTGTCTGCCCAATCGCCTCCCAATAGGTTTGAATCGCCGCCAGTGCCGGCCCGCCAATCGGCACGAGCCGCTCCTTCTTGCCCTTGCCGCGAACTCGAACAATTTGCTCGCCCCACTCGATGTCTTCGGCGCGCAAACCGCAAAGCTCGCTGATCCGCAGGCCGCAGGAATAAATCGTCTCCAAAACGGCGATGTCCCGCAGGGCGGCGGCGCGGGAGACCGGTCGCCCCACCTTGTTTTCCTTCTGCCATTGCAGGAGTTTTTCGGGCGCCTTCAGCAAATCGCCCATTTGTTGGATGGTCAAAAACTTCGGGAGCCGTCTTTCTGGTTTCGGCAGTGAAAGATTTTTTATGGGCGAGGCCTCCGCAACGCCGTTCCGGATTAAAAACTTGTAAAACGTCCGCAACGCCGAAAAACGCAACTGGATGGCGGCGCGGCTCAGATTGTTGCGTCCTAGGAACCGCAAATAAGCGCGGAAATCGTCGCGTTGCAATTTCTCCCACGCCGGAATCGCCTTCAATTCGTTGCTATGCCAGCGGTAAAATTCCTCCACCCCCTGCTTGTAATTTTTTTGGGTGTAAGCGGATGCGCCGCGGTCGGTAGCCAAGTGCGCGAGAAATTTGCGAATCCATTGGTCAGATATTTCCGTCGGAGCAGGACTGGATACGCTGTTCATTGACCGCAGAATACGCGAAATTTGGGGAGGATTCAAATGATGGAATGACTGCGCGGTTTTCTAACCCGCGTCCATCATGTCCATCTGTGTTCAAGACTTGAAGCGCATTGACGCGAAACGACGCGAATTAATTGCCGCAGAAGAACACACCGGATTAATAACGATGACTTGGATTACGCGGATAACTTGGGGCCGGAGCCTCGGTGGCGAAGGTCGTTCCGGTTAATGTTTTGTCAAATTCGCGCCCCTTCGCGTCAATTCGCGTCGAAGATTTTTTGCGTATTTAGTGTATTTCGCGGTTATGATTTTCGGTCTCTGAACCCCATCTCCGATTATCTGCAATCCACGGTTCAAAATCCGTGTCCATCAGTGTCCATCCGTGGTTAAAAATGTCATCACAACCCGCACAAATTCCTCCGGGGCATCAGCGTGGAGCCAGTGGCCGGCGTTGCGAATGGTTTCAAACTGCGCACGGGGAAACTGCGCCCGAATCTGCGGTTTGTCGGTCTCCAGAATATAATTCGATTTTCCGCCGCTGATAAATAACGCGGGTTTGATGAACGGCTTCTCGAAGGCAACGGCTTCACACAGATGAGGATAGTTTTGATG
>JASHVW010000135.1 GCA_030044395.1 Verrucomicrobiia bacterium | reverse complement strand
TAAAGCATTATACTCCGGTAAGGTTCGTCTCCGGCGAGAGCGACAACAGCGGCATGAGCGAGAGCGATTTTCGCGAGACTCCCGGCACCGATCCGGATCTGAATTGGCTGGCCCAGCACACGCCTGGCAATCCTAATGGCCCCAATCATCCCAGTAATTGAGTGAGATTTTTGTGGCGCCAACCGAAGATTCTCCATCTCGCTGGAACGTTCGAATGACACCAAAATCGGCGAACAATGCCCTTTGCGCTTCTCCTGTTGAAATGGCTTGATAAACTCAAATGAAGAACCTTGGACCTTAAACCCCTGTGCAACGGAAACCTGAAAACATGAGACTGCGAGCTGTTCGAACGGCATTGCTGGCTGCGGTATTTTGTCTGGCCATGCCGCTCTCTGCCGAGCCGGCGGATGTCGCGCAATTCCAATCCTTCCTCTATTCCAAGGATGACCTCGGAGCCACGTACAGCCCCAACGCCACCACGCTTAAACTCTGGGCGCCCCTGGCCGGCGCCGTCAGCGTCATCCTTTTCGATGGACCGGTAACGCCCGCCGTCTCGTCCCTCCCGATGGCCCGTTCCGCCGACGGGATTTGGTCCCTGACGATTAACGGCAATCTCGACGGCAAATATTATCAGTATGAAATTACCCCCTCTTCGGCTGATGGCCTGGCGGACCCTTGCCGCGTGAATGATCCTTATGCCCGCGGATGCTCCGCCAACAGCGGGCGGACATTGATCTTTGACTCCGCAGAAACCGATCCTCCCGGATGGGACCAGGACCATTTCGTTACGCTCAGGCAAAACGTGGACGCCATCATTTACGAAACACACGTCCGCGACTTTACGATCAATACCAACTCCGGCGTTTCGCCCTGGAACCGTGGGAAATACCTGGGCATGGTGCAGGCGGGGACGAGAAGTCCCGCGGGTCTGGCGACTGGCCTGGATCACTTGAAAGAGTTGGGCATTACGCACGTGGAATTGCTGCCCGTTTTTGATTTTGCGTCCGGCGATGAAAGGGAAAAGGCCGACGATTATACCTGGTATAACTGGGGATATGACCCGGTCCTTTATGATACGCCCGCCGGTTCCTATGCCAGCGACCCGGACGGCACCGCCCGGCAAAAGGAGTTCAAGGAAATGGTCCAGGCATTCCACCGCAATCACCTCGGCGTCATTATGGACGTGGTCTTCAACCACACCGCCGCCACCGGCATGGATCCAGCCTCGATCTTCGACAAGGTTTTTCCCGGTTATTATTACCGGCTGGATGGCTCCGGTCATTATGCCAACGCGACAGGCTGTGGCAACGAATTGGCCTCGGAAAAACCGATGGTCAGAAAATTCATTGTGGACTCCGTCAAATATTGGATGACGGAATACCACGTGGACGGCTTTCGCTTTGACCTCATGGGCATTCTTGACCGCGACACCATGGAAGAGGTCTATCACCAGGCAAAGCAAATCAATCCCAGTGTCATCATCTTTGGCGAAGGCTGGGACATGGAGCGTGTGTTGCCGGCGGACAGGATGATGACCCAGGCCAATGTCTTTGGCACGGGCATGGGCGCATTCAACGACGGCATCCGGGACAATATCAAGGGAGACAATGGGGGTGGATTTGTCGAGGGCGCCGGCGCGCCGGTCGGCGGTTTGGAGCGGTTTGAGCTGAATATCAAGGGCCAAAGCACCGGCAAAAACAGCGGGAGCATTCCAGTCTTTTCACCGAACGAAACGATTAATTACGATTCCTGCCACGACGACCTTTGCCTATGGGACAAACTGGTGTTGTCCACACCCGATGTCCCGGAAAATTTGCGGGAAAACATGGACAAACTGGCCGCCGGCATCCTGCTCACCGCCCAGGGCGTTCCGTTCATCGCCGCCGGCGACGAATTCCTCCGGTCCAAGAGTTTCAATTCCAACAGCTACAACAATAATGACCCTCGCGTTAATCCGATAAATTGGTCGCGCAAAGACAGGCACGCCGGCGTCTTCAATTTTTATCGCGGGATGATTGCCTTGCGAAAGGACCATCCGGCCTTTCGCATGAGCGACAGGGCGGCGGTGGACAAGTCACTGGATTTCCTGCGGAATCTTCCAGCTAATGTTGTCGCTTACGTGATAAAAGATCATGCCAATGGCGATGGTTGGAAAGACATTCTCGTGGTCTATAACGGAAACCGCCAGCCGCAGGAACTCGCGATCCCGGGCCACTGGACCATTGTGGCCAATGACAAGGTGGCAGGCACAAATGCGCTGCAAACAACCGACAACCAGATTGCCGTTGCCGCGTGTTCGCTCATCGTTGCGCATACAGACGACAATGACTCCGCCAGCGGCGTGGCGGCCCGGTAGGAATCAATTTATCGCGCTGCAGTGGCTGGCCGGCAATTCCGCGGGCAGCACCAAAACAAATGGTCTGTGCGTATTACTGGCTTAAAATCAATTTTTTAGCACAGTTACAAAGTCGTTGATTGCAAAAATACATGGTTGTCGTTGACAATAAAACAAAGTGGCCGATGCAGTCACTGGATTTTGTCGGCAGAAGCAATAACGCGGTCGCGGTCGGGGTTACAAGACACCACGCCCAACCCCCTGACCTCAAAGGCCCGCCACGTTACCTGTCGCAGGGCCGCTTGTAGTTCCCGGCCAGGTGCGGATTCATCCGCGCGAACATCGGGCAATGCCACCCCGTTTCAACCGGCTTTAATCAGAAGAGCAACGCTTGATCGCCCGCGCGGGCCTGAAACGGATTCTCCTTTATTATATTCTGACGCTCAAAATCTCGTTAAATTATCTCTCAGATTTTTTATCAGTGTTCATCCGTGCCCATCCGTGGTTAAAAATTTCAAATATCTTTGGCTGGGCATTATTTCCTGGGATTGGGCAGCAGCGTGTCTTTTGGCTCGTTTGCAGCCTTTGTTGCAGCCTTTGCCGGGCTGAAATGATTCCTGGAAGATTGTGTAAAATCGGGCTGGACAAGCTGTTAGGGGAAGCGCATTGTCATTTACATGGCTCATGATAAGCCAAAAAATCTAATATCTAGTAATTGTTAGGTGGCGAAGCGTGAGCGCATAGTTTTATGAAGCGATGTTCATATTGCGGCGCAGAGTATCCAGATGACGCGGTGGCATGTGCGATTGACCAGACTCCATTTGGGGATGTCCCGGCACATACTCCGTCAGATGCTCCTCCGTCTGAGCCTTTCGAGTTTCCCGCGTTTGGTGTTTTTTCGGAGCGTAAGATTCCAGTTTCGCTCACGCTGGTTTCATACTGGTTCTTTCTGACCGGTGCAGCGTCGTTTGCAGCTATTGGATTTCTGGCTTTTTTTCTGGTGTTTGCGTCAGCCAATTTTGCAGGCGACCATATTTTAGTATCAAGCCTTGTTGGTGGAGCTTTGGCTGTACTGGCTATCTCCTGCCTGTTGATATTTCCAGTTACGATGGTTGTCTTCTACGTCATTTTCGCCATTTGTTTCATCGTATTCGAGAGCAGCACGGGAGGAAGCAGCACGGCCATGCTATCACGATTGGTTGGAGGCGCTGTTGCTATCTTGTCCGTTTATATTTCCAGGGGTTTGCGAGTGGGTTCTCGTGGATGGCGGACTTGCGCTCTTGTCTTTATCTGGTGGGAATTTGCTTTCACGGCATTCGGCATCGTTCAGCATTTTCTACCACAAGGGCACCATCAGCGGGAGTGGACTGGAATGGATTGGCTTGGATATGCCTTCGCCGTCGCAGTGCTTGCTTGGCAGTATCGAGTCTTGACACGGTCAGACGTTCGAGATTTGTTTGGTGTATGAAATTTTCGCCACCCAACACAAAATCTGAGGTTAGCCGTCAATGGCTGGAGCCGACTGCCCCTTGAGTTTATGGAC
>JASHVW010000134.1 GCA_030044395.1 Verrucomicrobiia bacterium | reverse complement strand
CCGGCAGACGGGAGAGCAATTGCTCCGTCGGCGGCTGAAACCCCCAGCGCGTCCAAAAGGGCGAGCCTTCCGTGGTCCAAATCCGGAAAATACCGTGATTGGCGGCCAGGGTTTGCACGCGATCCCAAAACAATTCACGTGCCGGGTCCGCGGCCGAAAAATCCGAGAAGCCCTCACTGTGCAACAGGGCGTATTGGCCGGAATACTCAATGGCAATTGCGCCGACAACTTGTCCGTCGGCTTCGACCACTTGAAATTCCTTCAGCCGTTTTTCCAATGCGTCCGCCGGCAGACGCATGGAGAGCCAGATGCCCCGCAAGGCAGCGAGGTCGTCAATGGTCGCGCGGCGCACGCGAATGTTGGGCATGCCTGCGGAATTTAGAACCCGGGTCGGGAAATGGAAATCCGAAAATCATAGCGGGCGGAGTGAACAGGACGCGGATAAACGCGAAGGGGAAAAGACAAACCGCGAAATACCATCGCTAAATACGCGAAAGGGATTTAACAGCAAGGAAACTAAGGGAACAAAGAAAGGGGAGCGTAATCTTCGCGGGACGTTTAAGGATTTGCATTTTCCTTCCGGCGTGGCATGTTCACCCCACATGGATCCCCGGCAACTCGTCAATGCGCTCGAATGGCGTTATGCAACCAAGCGTTTTGATCCATCCAAAAAAATTCCCAATCATGTCTGGGAAGCTTTGGAGGGTGCGTTGGTGCTGACCCCGACGTCTTACGGCCTGCAGCCATATAAATTCATTGTGATGACCGATGCGGAAAGACGCGCGGAATTGCTCTCTCATTCCTGGAACCAGCCGCAAGTTGTGGAGTGCTCCCATTATGTTGTGTTCACCGCGCGGACCAAATTGTCCGAAACGGACGTGGACCGGTGGATTCAGCGCCTATCCGAGGTCCGCGGCGTTCCGGCGGAGTCGTTGACCGCGTATCGCGGCATGATGGTGGGCGACATCGTTCACGGCTCGCGCGGGAAGAGCGCTCACGAATGGGCCACGCGGCAGGCGTATATTGCGTTGGGCAATTTAATGACCAGCGCGGCGGTTTTGGAAATTGACGCCTGCCCGATGGAAGGCATCGTTCCTCCGGAATATGACCGCGTCATCGGCTTGCTCAACAGCGGCTACACGACCGTGGTGGCGTGCGCACTGGGATATAGGGCGGCCGACGATAAGTATGCAAAGATTCCCAAGGCGCGATTCATCGCATCCGATTTGATTCACAAAATCTAAACACAGGACTCCCATGAAAAAAATATTCGCTCCCGGCAACGACTCAACCATGACCAGTTTAGGACTGCTCGTCCTTCGGCTCTGGCTGGGATTGACCATGCTGCTGCACCATGGCCTCGACAAGATAAACAATTTCAATCAAATGGCGCCGATGTTTTTTGATCCATTTCACATCGGCCATCAGGCGAGTTTCTGTCTGGTCGTCTTTGCGGAGGCGGCTGGATCGTTGCTGCTGGCAATGGGTTTACTGACGCGGTTTGCGGCTTTGACGCTCGTCATTGACATGGCGGTTGCGTTCTTCATGGTTCATAAATCTTTGCGAGGCGGCGAATTGGCGTTCATTTATCTCGCGGGCTTTGTCGCCCTGTTGCTGGCGGGAGGCGGGAAATTTTCTCTCGATTGCCCGATCTTCGGCAAATGCGGCAAAGGCGCAACCCAGCCGAAAAGGAATTGAAACGGTTCTGCCCGTTTGTTATTCCGCCATTTTTCCTCCGCCTTTCAGAAGAATCCTCGAAGGGAAATCCTGGGCGGTTCGCAACACCTTCGCCGCCGGTCGAAGATGCAAGCCCTTCACCCGCGGCACCACAACCTTGGTTCTTTTCGTCATCGGTTGAGACATTGTCCCGCAAAATATGTTCACAACTCATCGGTCTTGATCTTCGGTCCCCAATCTAACGTAGTGTAACTAACGCTTCTTTACAATGAATGCAAAAGGGGACCCTCACCTCACCCTGACCGTCCCATTGGATGGGAGCGGAGAGGGAACAGCGTCCGAACGCCAACTGCATTCGCACATCCCGCTTTTACAGGCCATTGTAAAGCTGAGACTGTTACATCACACTAAAACTCGCCAAGCCGCCGTCTTTTGATATGTTGCACGCGATGATTGAAGTCCGTGATTTGCGAAAAAGTTTTGGCACGCAGGATGTCCTCGACGGCGTGAGTTTCCGGATTGAGCGCGGTGAATCGGTCGCCATCGTTGGACGCAGCGGCGGCGGCAAAAGCGTTTTGCTCAAGCTCATCATCGGTCTGTTGAAACCCGACTCCGGCGAGGTGTTGATTGAAGGTGAAGACATCGTTTCGATGGACGAGCGGCAATTGTTGCGGATCCGCCTGAAATTCGGGATGGTTTTCCAAAGCGCCGCGCTATTTGACTCGATGACGGTCGCAGAGAATGTGGCGTTTGCGCTCCGGCGCAACCGGGAACTGAGCGAAGCGGAAATTTCCCGGCGCGTCGCCTCCGCTTTGGACGTGGTGGATTTGCCTGGCACCGAAAATAAAAGCCCCGCAGAATTGTCGGGCGGCATGAGAAAGCGGGTGGGAGTCGCGCGGGCCATTGTTTATGAACCGCAAATTGTCCTTTACGACGAGCCGACCACCGGACTGGACCCGATTGTGTCTGACAATATTGACCAGTTGATGCTGTCGGTGCGCGACCGCTTGCACGCAACCACCGTTGTGGTGACGCACGACATGCGCTGTGCGCGGCAGCTCGGCCAGCATATCATCATGTTGCATCAAGGAAAAGTCCACGCCAACGGACCGCCTGACCAGATCTTTAACAGCACCGATCCCATTGTCCGCCAATTTGTTGACGGTGTCGGCGATACGCGCGAGGCATTCTTATCCCAACGGGATCAAATCGCTCGACGGCGTGTTTACGCTTAGATCCCACTTCCCGCATATCTAAAACATTGACGCCTGCGCCTTTTCCGCCAACCTGCGCCCATGCAGCAGAATGTCCGCAGCCGGCTCTTGTTGGTTTTCATTCTGGCCTTCCCGTTTCTGGTTTTCTTCGGATGCTTCGTTTTTATCACCGACCAGTTGCCCGCGTGGCCGCCCTTGCCACCTCAAAACGGCTATGACGATTTGGTGAAGGCCGGGAATATGGTTTCAAGCGAAACGGTGGATTATCAAGAGATGGCAGAGCCGCGCCTGGTCCAATTGGTTTCCCAAAACGCCGCGGCGCTATCCATTGCCCGCGCGGCGTTAAGCAACGCATGCGTCGTGCCGGTGCAGTTTTCGACCAATTACATGGATGCCCACCTGGAACAACTTTCTAATTTGAAAAGACTGGGGATCGCGTTTGCCGCGGGAGGCAAACTCCAGGAAATGGAAAATCATTCCAACGAAGCCGTCCGCTCTTATTTGGAGATGGTTCGCCTGGCGAACGCTTCGGCCCGGGGCGGCGTTCTAATTGATCAACTCGTCGGCATTGCGATCGAAGCGATGGCCACGAGTCGCTTGCAAAACATCTTGCCTCAACTGGATGCTGCGTCATCCCACGAGGCTGCGATGGAACTGGAAACGCTGGATGCCCAACGGCAAACCTGGAGCCAGGTGATGCAACAGGAACAAGATTGGTCGTATCGGGCATTTCCCGGTTTGCGCTATGACCTTGAGCGTATTTTGGCGCGGCGAATCAACGCGTCCGCAATTCAAGCAGCAGAACGAAAATTCAACGCTCACATTTTGAAAACGCGGCAATTAATGATTGACCTGGCTGCGCGTGCCTATGAATTGGACAAAGGCAAGCCGCCGGCCCGCGTCGCTGATTTGGCGCCGGGATATCTCAAATCCGTTCCCCGGGACCCTCTCACCGGCACGGCCATGAATTTGTCTTCGCGGTAAATTACGCCGCGCCATTACGTCGCGCTGCTGCCGGAGCGGTAATGCACCACTTTCACTTTCTCAAGTGTCACCAGCCCGCCGCCGATCATCTTGTCAAGCTTCGGCAGAAAGGAATTTATATTTTCTTCGCTGTCCACAATTTCAATGACCAGCGGCAAGTCCATGGAGAGCCGCAGGATTTTCGCCGTGTGCAACCGGCTGGCCTTTCCAAACCCCATCGGCCCGCGCAACACGGTCGCTCCCGCCAGATGTGCCTCGCGCGCCGCCAGCACGATAGCCTCGTATAGCGGCCGGTGCTCCCAACGGTCGCTTTCGCCTATGAATATCCTCAGCAGGACGGCATCGTTTGGAATTTGCACCTCAACTTCCTTTCAATGTGTTGAACGTGGAACCGAGCAGCCAACCCAGCCACACCGCAATCATGCACAGCACCACGGACAAGATGACATTCCCGCCGGCGTAGAGCCATTCGCGGTCCCGGAGAAGATTCAATGTTTGCAGACTGAACGAGGAAAATGTCGTGTAACCGCCGCAAACGCCAATCATGAGAAATTGCGTGGCGAACGCCCGCGACTGGGAATCCATTCGGCCTTCGGGAATGGCCAGTGCGGCAAAAGCACCGATGAGGAAGGAGCCGGTAAAATTGATGGTCAATGTGCCAAATGGGAAGGTTTCGCCAAAATGACGGGAAATGATTCCACTGAGCCAGAAACGGCTCACACTGCCGAGCGCGCCACCGATGGCGACCCAAAGATAAGCGAGGTTCATAAAATTCCTGCAATCTCAGGAGTCATTAGCGCTGAACGTCAGGCAGTTTTCCATTCGGATGGCGAACTCCATTGCCGCAAAAAAATTATCGGAGAGAACGAAATCTGGCAACCATAAAGCGGCGGCGGTAACGTCCTAATTTGGGAGATTAAAGTGATAACCCGCGCTTAATATGGTTTTTCCCGGCAACCCTCATCCGTCCTTCGGACACCTTCTCCCGCGCCCGCAGGAGAAGGAACTGCGCCGAGCCGCCAAATTCGGGGCATTACCGCGGTGGCTCCTCTTTCTTCGTTTTCCAATCGTCGTGCCTCGCTTTCCGCTGGCTACGCCAACGTGGCGGCATACCCCCTCGTCGACACGGAAAGCTCCGCGCAGACGGATTTGTATTCCCCGTCGTTCGCCAGGTTTTTCAATTCAAGCGGATCACGATAAGGATCCAGCAGCATCGCCCCGTTTTCACCGTTTTTGCCGTACTCGGCATATCGCCATCGCTCTGTCCGCACCGCCGTCCCATGAATCGTCTTCCCGTCCTCACTCCAAATGCTGAACGCCGGCTTGTCCCAATCCCCCGCCGGATTTTCCAGCAGCGACGTAAAACTCGCGCCCTCAAGCTCCGGTGATTTCGGCAAACCACACAGTTCCGCCAGCGTCGGATACAAATCGAGCGACTCCACAACCCGCGTGCAAACCTGTCCGTTGCCACCGGCGCCGGGCGCGGAAATCATGAGTGGCACTCGCGTGCCCATCTCAAACAGCGAACCGGCCTTTGACCATTTGCCCTTTTCTCCGAGCTGATAACCATGATCGGCAAGAAAGACGACAATCGTGTTGTCACGCAAACCGAGCCGGTTCAATTCCCCCAGTACCCGGCCGATGTTCCAGTCCGTCCACGAAATCGAAGCGATGTAAGCGCGGATGACTTCCCGCGCTTCGGCCTCGCTGGCTCCGCGGCCGATGAATAAATCCGCATTGTGTGGACGGATGGCCGCCTTCGGAAATCCCGGCGGCACCGTCGGCCATGCCGCAAAATCCGGCGTCAGCTTGATTCTGTCCGGGTCGTACATGTCAAAAAATTTCTCCGGCGCGGTCGGCGGGCTGTGTGGCTTCACAAAGCCGCACGCGATGAAAAACGGCTGGTTTCTGTACTTCCGCAAATTGGCAATCGTATGGTCGGCGGTATGATAATCACCATGGCCTTCGCCGTTGCCGTCAAGAAGCACAATCCGGTCGGAATACATTGCCCGCTTCCGGCCCTCCGTCTCATTATCGGACGGCGGAGCGAACTTCGGCGAACGTAAATCCACCGGCAAACGCTCCGCGATTTTTGACGTGTCGAATACGTGTCCCACCCCGTTGGACTGCATTCCCCCCTCATCGGCCTCCGTCCAGGCTGTGGCGACGTCCCACGCCTTGGGATCGTCAATGCCACCATGAAAAATTTTGCCGGCACGGACGGAGACATACCCGTTTTCCCGAAACAACTGCGGCAGGCTTGTCCAATCCGGGTGCGCCACACGAAAATCCGTGCGGTTACCGAGCACGCTCGTCTTCGTCGGATTGCGTCCCGTCAACAGCGACGCGCGCGACGGGTTGCACAGTGGAAACTGGCAGTAATTCCGGTCAAATCGAACGCCGGATTTCGCCAGCGCGTCCAGGTTCGGCGTCTTCGCCTGAAACATGCTTCCATAACAACCCAGTTCGACGCGCATATCGTCCGACATCAAGAACAAGATGTTGGGTTTGCGCGCCGTGGTTTTCTGCGCGCGCAAAATGTCAGGGAACGTGATCGCGGTCGCTGCCCCGATGGCCGCGCGTCCGAGAAATTTTCTGCGCGTGATTCGATTCATCGAATGATTGACGGCCACAAACTACGCCCGGTTTTCCCCTTTGAATATCACCAATTCTGTTGACCGGCCAACCGTATCGTGGAAATCGTGGCCGCTGTTTGGGCCAAGAATTCGCATAGTGAAGTCAACAGGCAGCAAAATTAGGTGAAAGATGTGGAATGCATCGGCCTTTTACGTGTTAAAGCATTATGGCTGTGTCACTTACGACTAAAATCATCTTGACGACCTGCGCCGTCAGGACGGCCATTGGCATGGCGTTTGCTTTTTCAGGTATCGTAAGCGAGATAATTTCGTCGGAGCATTGGCGCACCAGATTTCCGGGAATGGAGCGTGTTAATTAAAGCTGTAGCCGTGCTTTCATATGAAAAATCAGCGTTTTTGTGCATTTTTGCGGCTGCAATTCAAAATAAAATGCTCCGGGCGCGCCAGAATTAATTGTGACAGGCAATGCGGCGGGGGAATTTCAGGGGTCATTCAAGATTTTGGGGTGGCTGAATTCGGGCGGCAAAAACTTTAGTTTGCCAAAGCGGCAGGCAGTGCCGATTCTAGATAAAATTCGTAATGAGTTGGTGGACCTATCAACAACTGCGCATCGGCAGCCCGAAATCGAGGCTGGCGATCGTGGAAAAGTTGTCCCAGGTGTACGACGACGATTCACTCGGTCCGCTGATTTTCGCATTAAAGGACAAGGACCCCGATGTTCGATGCACGGCGGCGAGAGCATTGCTGCGATATAACGATCCAAAGGCCGTCGAGCCGCTGATCAACATTTTGCATGATCAAGTGCCCCTGGCGCGTGCCGCCGCGGCCGAGACACTGGGCCGCCTTGGCGACGCGAAGGCGACGCCACACCTGGTCGGGCTGCTGCGCGACGTGGACCCGATCGTGCGGGGAATCTCGGTCCGAAGTTTGAATCGCCTGGGCTGGAAGCCCGCATCGGAACCCGACCGAGTGCTTCAGATTCTGGCGATGGGGAATCTGCAGGAGCTGGTGGCGATGGGGCCTGAGGGTGTTGGGCACCTTCTCGAGACGTTGCGCAACGGCACACCCAACAAACAATTTGCCGCGGTGAAAGCCCTGGGGCAGACCAGCGACAGCCGGGTGTTGCCGGCGATGCGGGAAGCGTTGA
>JASHVW010000013.1 GCA_030044395.1 Verrucomicrobiia bacterium | reverse complement strand
CAGTGGCCGCTCCAGCCACGCCGGCAACTCCAATGACCACCGCGACAGTGACGCCCACCGCTCCGGAGGCCACCCCCGCCCCGGCGCCAATGAGCGCTGGCGGAGTCATTCGCATCGCCGCGGGCGCAACCACAAACGTCACGGATTCGGAAGGCAATGTCTGGTTGCCGGACCAGGGTTTCGACGGCGGCGATACCATCCAACGCCCCGACGTCCAAGTCACCAACACGCCGGACCCGATGATTTACCAAGCCGAACACTATGGCATGGACTCATTTTCCTGGAAATTACCCAACGGTAAATACCAGGTGAAGCTGCACTTCGCCGAAACCTACGAAGGCATCCAGGGACCAGGCGAGCGCGTATTTTCGTTCGATGTCCAAGGGCAAAAATTCGAAAACTTCGATGTGTGGCAGAGAGCAGGCGGACCACTAAAGGCTTACGTCGTAACCGTCAGTGTGGACGTCGCCAATGGCCAGCTCCTCATCAATTTCACCGAAAACGTCCAAAGTCCCCAGATTAACGGCATCGAAATCATACCAATGACCTGAACCCATGGTCGAATGAGTTTAAGTTGGGAGTTGCATACAAATTCCTGATTAACAGCTACTTAAAACCATAACTGCCAGCCTCCGTCGCCCGCAAATTGGCATAAAATATGCTAATTATCGCGTTGGAACCTGAATATAAAACTTTATGTGTCAGCAATTCCAATTATGACGACAACTAACAGCCAGATTCCGGCGCTCGCGAAGTCTCCCGCCGGCTTCTCAGATGAGCCTGCACCGCTCCGTATGATGACCGAACCAGGCCAGCGTCAGGCGCGCACCGTGCAGTTTTCCCATGGCGTCTTCCAAGAGATGAATAGTTCCCGGGAACAACAGCCCGCTCCTTTGAACGCCGGGAAAAAAATCCTGGTTGTGGACGATAGTCTCGTTGTCTTGAAAACGATGTCCATATTCCTTAAACCCAGGGGGTATGTTGTGCTGACCGCCGCCACAGGCTCTGAAGCCCTCACTTTGGTGCGCAAGGAAAGGCCGGATTTGATTCTCCTCGACCTGAATTTTCCATTCGACGCGTCAAATATCAGTGGGCCGATGGTGGACGGCTTTCTCATCATCGATTGGCTCCGCCGCATGGGTGAAGCGGTCGATATTCCAATCATTATCATTTCCGTGACGGAACTGGAAAAATACCAGGATCACGCCCGGGCTGCGGGTGTCGTGGCGTGCTTCCACAAGCCAATTGACAGCAATAAATTGCTCGAGGCCATTCACGAGGCGCTGAATCAACCGGCTGCGGCGACGCCATCTGAAAGCGGCGGGAGCTTTGACTTCGACGTCTGACCTTGCGATTACGCTGGGACAGTCTGTCTGATGAATTCCGAAACCGTAATGACTGAAGATTTCCGACCGGCGATTGGCGATTGCCTGCCAATCAGGCGTGCGAAAAATGCTCTAATACGTCAATCCAAAGCCGTAGGGAAACAACGGCCTTTGGCTCCTGTCCCCGGACGCAACGTGGCCATTCATGGCCGGCCACGTGCGCGGCAATTTGCCGGTCGGACGATAATCCCCAAAAAGTACATCAGCTACGCCCTCTCCTTCCGTGCCGGGCAGCCAGGCCGCCACGAACGCGCTGCTGTCGCCCAATGCCGAATTCAAAATCAGGGGCCGCCCCGAAATTAGTACGGTCACAACCGGCGCCCCCGAGCTTTTGGCCCGCGCAATCAGAGCCGCATCCGGCGCCGATAAATCAAGATTGGTCCGATTGCCAAACATCTCCGCGTACGGCGTTTCCCCAACCACCGCGATGACCGCGTCCGGCTTGTCCAGAGCGGCGCCGTCCGGCGAAAAGATCACCCGCGTGTCGCTTGAAACCGCCTGGCGTATCGCCGCAAGAATCGTCGTCCCGCCATGCGTCACGTCGCCATGGCTGCCTTGCCAGCTAATCGTCCAGCCCCCGCATTGCACTCCCAAATCATCCGCCGCCTCCCCAACCACCGCCAGACGCCTGATGTCCTTGGAAAGCGGGAGTGTGTGATTTTCATTCTTTAATAGAACGACCGATTCGCGCACCGCACGCCGCGCCACCGCCCGATGCTCCGGTGAGCCAATCGCCGCCGTCAGCGCCGGGTCAACCGGCGGGTCGTCGAATAATCCCATCGCAAATTTAACCCGCAAAATTCGCCGGACTGCGTCGTCCACCCGCGATTCCGGTACGTCCCCGGCCGCAACCAGCGCCTTTAAATCACCGATGAATTCGACGTAATTATTCGGTTGTCCCGGCCCGTTGGGAATCATGACCATGTCCATCCCCGCGTTTACGCACTGTTCCACGTCGCTCTTGTAATCGCGCGAAAGCTGGTCAATCGCGGCCCAATCCGAAATCAGAAATCCTTTGAATCCAAGTTCCTTCTTCAGGACATCCGTCAGCAAATATTTTTCGGCGCTCATCTTTTGCCCGTTCCAACTACTGTAGGAAATCATGATCGAGCCAACCCCCGCTCTGACGGCGTCGCGATAGGGCCGCAGATAAAGTTTCCGCAACGTCGCTTCGTCGCAAACCGTGTTGCCCTGGTCTTCTCCGTCCTTGGTGCCGCCGTCGCCGATGAAGTGCTTGGCGCAGGCCAGAACAGACACAGGATCTCCGGAAAGTTGGCCTCCCTGAAACCCTTGCACCGCTGCCGCGCCAAGCCTGGATACCAGCCCTGGGTCTTCGCCGTAACTTTCGTAGGTCCGGCCCCACCGCTCATCCCGCGCCACGGCAATGCAGGGCGCAAACGCCCACCGGATTCCCATTCCCGCCGCCTCCTCCGCCGTCACCCGCTCTTCGTCTTCCACCAGTCGCCGGTCATGCGCGGCGCCCATCCCGATGTTGTGCGGGAAAATGACCGCCCCATCAATGCGGTTGTTGCCGTGAACGGCATCAACGCCGTAAAGCAGGGGGACCTTTAATCGCGTTTGCAACGCGCACGCTTCAAATCCGGTCGTGAATTTCAGCCAGCTTTGCGCCGAATTGCCGTCAGGAGGGCCGGAACCGCCGCCGCTTAGTACCGAGCCGAGAAAATACGTCGCTACGTCCGTTGGGTTGGTCAGTGCCGCGGAATCTGCCTGGACCATTTGGCCAATTTTTTCATCCAGGGTCATCTGCGCCAGCAACGCATCCACTTGCTTCCCCACTTTCGGGTCGTCCAATGCCGCGCCGGCTGCGTTCGTCACGGTCGCCTTTGAAAAAATAATGATGGAGGCCAAAATGAAAAAGCCATTCTTCAGGTGACGCTTTTGACTCAAGAAATACATATCAAATAGGATGCCCCGAATCCACGACGTTGCGCCAACCCCTCCCGCTCCTTTGCGCGGGTTCGCTTCTTTCATGATTCGTTGATTCACGGTTGTCGTTTCTATGGAAATCGGCCTCTCAGTTTACTCCGGTCCCATCCGGAATACCTAGCTAGCCAAGTGGCTAGTTTTATCCGGAATATCCCCCCTCGAATTTCAACACCGCCGCCGTTGACTTAAATTCAAAAAGTGACAATTTGTAGGGAAACCCATATAGCCA
>JASHVW010000133.1 GCA_030044395.1 Verrucomicrobiia bacterium | reverse complement strand
CAGCATGATTTCCGAGACCCAAATCGCATACGGGTCCTCGGTCCGCCGCCAGGGCAGATCACGCGCATTTTGGGAATACCATTCCGACAGAGCCTTGACGATGGCGGAGATTTTACGTTGGTGCGCAGTCACGCCATTCCATTACAGGGAAAAATCGCCCAAACGCAAGGCCGGATGCGTTGGAGCGTTTTCTGTTTGCGTTCCGCCGCCGCAAAATCTTTGTCTTGGTGTTTGTTTGCGGTTAAAATTTTTCGGGTGAAACCGCTTACTTCCCATACTAGCAAACTCACCGACAGCCAGGCCTCGGCCTTGGAGGCCGCTCTGCGCGCACGAAATTGGAAACCCCGCCAGGTTCCCTACGCCCGGTTCGCCTTTGAATCGGATAAATGCAAATGCAACGTCGTCTTTTACGAAAGCGGCAAACTGGTCGCCCAAGGCAGGGGCACACAGGAATTCATCGAGTTCTTGCTCGAACCCGAAATCCTCAAGGAGGTCAAACTCGGCTACGAAACGGTCCTGAATCCCAGGTTGCTCGAACCCCGCATCGGCGTGGACGAAAGCGGCAAGGGCGATTTTTTCGGGCCGCTCTGCATCGCCGGCGTTTATATCAATGAACGGGTTATTACGGCATGGAAGGATTTGGGGATTCGCGATTCAAAAAACATTTCCAGCGATAAAAAAATTGCCGAACTCGCCGCGGCCATTCGCAAAACACCCGGCGCGGCGGTGGACGTGGTGGCGATTGGCAACGAGGCGTATAACCGGCTTTATGCCAAAATGAAGTCGGTCAACACCCTCCTCGCCTGGGGCCACGCCCGCGTGATCGAAAATCTGCTCGGACAGAAACATCAGATGAACCCGCCCCCATTGCGCGCCATGAGCGACCAGTTTGCCGCCAGCAAAGACGTCATTGAAAAGGCGTTGATGGCCGCCGGACGGGAGATTGAATTCATCCAGCAACATCGCGCCGAGGAGGATCTGGCGGTGGCGGCCGCATCCATTCTCGCGCGCGACGAATTTGTCAAAGGCCTGGGGAAGCTGGAAAAGCAATTTGAAATGAAATTGCCCAAAGGCGCCTCCGCGGCGGTGGACGCGGCGGCAAAGGAATTTGTGGCCAAATTCGGCGCCGGGGCGCTGGCCAAAGTTTCCAAACTGCATTTTCGGACCGCCTTCCGCGCCCAGGGATTGCCCGAACCGCCCAAAACAGAGTGGCGGAAACGATAGGGCGGTTCATTCGCCGGCCGCACAGCGCCTGGATCGCGATGGGTTTGGCGTTGCTTTGACAATGGTTGTGAAAAAAGCGCCGTCCCCAATCGCTTGAGGCGATTGTTCGTAAAGTTCGCAAACCCAGTTGCCCGTTCCCGCGCAATCGTATATTTTGTCGCGCTCGTATTATCTCTTTGTGAAGATGAATAAAAAAGATTTGCATATCGAAAATGACATCGCGCCCGCGGAAACCGAGCCGGTCGTGGCCGTTCCGCTGACGCCGGAACAAATTGAGGAATTGAAATTGCGCGCGGCCAAAGCCGACGAAAATTGGGAGCGCCTCCTCCGCACCACCGCCGATTTTGATAATTTCAAAAAGCGCGCCTCTCGCGAACGCGCCGAGGCCGTCCAATTCGCCAACGCCGCCCTGATCCAGAAATTGCTGCCCGTCCTCGACAATTTCGAAATGGCGCTCACCGCCGCCCAGTCGGCCAAGGACGAAAAAACCGCCTCATTGCAGGCCGGGATCAACATGGTCCAATCGCAGCTCAAAAACATTATGGCGGAAGCCGGCCTCGAGGAAATTGACGCCATGGGCAAGGCGTTTGACGCCGCGGTGCACGAGGCAATTTCACAACAGGAAACCGCCGCCGTGCCCGAAGGCCAGGTCGTGCAGCAGGTCCGTAAGGGTTATAAATTGCGCGAACGGTTGCTGCGCCCCGCAACCGTGATCGTGGCCAAAAAACCAGGCGCAAAATAGTACCCGGTAGATAAACATGCGGTTCATTTGAATCGTATATCCTGAATCCTGAATCAATACCTTTGGATGTCCAAACGCGATTATTACGAAGTCCTCGGCGTCACCCGCGACGCCGACGAAGAGGAAATCAAGAAAGCCTACCGCAAGCTTGCGGTTAAGTTTCATCCCGACAAAAATCCTGGGGACAAACATGCCGAGGAAAAATTCAAGGAACTCGGCGAGGCTTACGAAGCCTTGAGTGACCCCCAAAAACGCGCCGCCTACGACCAATACGGCCACGCCGCCTTTGACCCCCGCCAGCGGGCCCGCGCTCCCGGTGGCGGTTTTCACGATCCCTTCGACATCTTCCGCGAAGTCTTCGGCGCCGGCGGTGGCAGCATCTTCGAAAGTTTCTTTGGCGGCGGCGGCGGCTCCTCGTCCGGACCGCAACGCGGCGATGACCTGCGGTATGATTTGGAAATTACCCTCGAAGAAGCCGCGCTCGGTTGTGAAAAGGAAATTTCCGTCAACAAATTGGACCGTTGCGATAGTTGTGGAGGCTCGGGCGCGGAGAAAAACTCCGGCATCAAGACTTGTGCGACCTGCGGCGGCCGCGGCCAGGTGCTGATGTCCAGGGGAATCTTTAGCATCGCCCAAACGTGTCCCCAATGCCGGGGCGCCGGACGCATCCTCGAAAAACCCTGCAAAGTTTGCCAGGGCGAGGGCCGCCGTCAGCGCAGCTCAAAGATTAATCTCAAAATCCCGCCGGGCGTCGATTCCGGAACGCGCCTTCGTTCCGCCGCCAATGGCGAAGCCGGATTTCGCGGAGGCATCGCCGGCGATTTATACGTCGTCTTGCACGTCAAACCCCATGAAATCTTTCAGCGCGAAGGCGACGATTTGCTCTGCGAGGTTCCCGTCAGTTTTGTCCAGGCCGCCCTCGGCTCGGAAGTCGAAGTCCCAACGCTCGAAGACAAGGCGACCGTCAAAATTCCCCCCGGCACCCAGCCCGGCGCCGTCTTTCGCGTCAAAGGCCGGGGCGTGAGAAATTTGCAGGGCCACGGCCACGGCGATTTGCACGTGCGCGTCCAGGTCGAAGTCCCCACGCGGCTGAACCATGAGCAAAAGGCCAAATTGCAGGAATTCGCAGCGCTCTGCGACGGACAACAGACCCCGCTGGCCCAGGGCTTTTTCGAAAAAGCCAGAAAATTCTTCCGATAGTGGGAATTAATCGAGGATCAATTTGCGATTAATGATTGATGATTTATGATTGGCCGAGGCTTGCAAATTCAAATTACAAATCGTAAATCGTAAGTCGTAAATCATAAATGGTCGCACATCGCTTTTACATCCCGCCGGAAAATTGCCGCGGAGATCTTCTGCCCTTGGACAACCGCGAGGCGCATCACGCCCTGCGGGTTTTGCGTTTGAAACGCGGCGATAAAACGGTGGCGCTCGACGGAGCGGGCGGGGAATTTTTTTGCAAGGTGGAAATCGCCGCGCGCGATTCGGTTTCACTGCGTGTCACCGGCAAAAACTTCGTTCCCGCCGCGTCCTGCTCCATCACTTTGTTGGTGGGAATTCCCAGGGGAAAAATCATCGAAAGCATCATCCAAAAATCCGTCGAACTCGGTGCCCGCCGAATTGTGCCGCTGCTCACCGGAAGGGTCGTCAGCCATTTGGACGGCGAAAGCGCCGGGTACAAACGCGAGAAATGGCGGCAGGTGGCCATCGAAGCCATCAAGCAATCCGGCGCGGCGTGGCTGCCCGAGATCGAAGCGCCAATGTCCATCCCGGATTTCCTCGCCCGGAATGCGAAGTTCGATTTGCAAATCGTCGGTTCCCTCCAAAAGGACCACCGCCACCCGGGCGATGTGTTTCGCGAATTTGAAAATGCCGCCGGCCATTTGCCAAAAACGATCGCCGTCTGGATTGGCCCCGAGGGTGACTTCACTTTGCCCGAATTGAAGGCGATTCAAAATGCCGGCGCCCAACCCATCACCCTCGGCCATCTTACCCTGCGCGTCGAAACGGCCGCGGTTTATTGTCTTTCCATTTTGAATTACGAATTGAATCCTTGACCCGTGAGCCTGTTCCCCGTCAGCCCCGAAAAGGAAGCCCAACTGATGCGGCGTATGGACACCCTGGGCGTGCGTGAAGCCGACATCGAAGAATCCTTCGTCCGCTCCGGCGGCCATGGCGGCCAAAATGTCAACAAGACCTCCACCTGCGTCATGTTGCTGCACCGCCCGACCGGACTGCAGGTCAAATGCCAGGCAACTCGCCAACAGAGCCTGAACCGCTTTCTCGCCCGCCGGTTGTTGCTCGACAAAATCGAACAAGGGCAACGCGGATTTGTCGCCGCCAAACGCGCCGAAATCGAAAAAATCCGCCGGCAAAAACGCAAACGCTCCCGCCGCGCCAAACAACGCATGCTGGCCGACAAAACGCATCAGTCCGAAAAAAAGGCTGGCCGCCAGAGAATAAGC
>JASHVW010000132.1 GCA_030044395.1 Verrucomicrobiia bacterium | reverse complement strand
TCGGATTTAATCGAAGGCATTTACCGGCTGATGATGAGCGCTTATGATCTGCCGATGAATGTGGGAAATCCCATGGAACTGACAATGCTTCAGTTTGCCCGGGAGATTATCCGTGCCACCGCTTCCAAGAGCAAAATTGCGCGTAAACCATTGCCGCAGGACGATCCTAAACAACGGAAGCCGGACATCTCCAAGGCAAAACGAATTCTCAAATGGGAGCCAAAAGTGCCGCTGGCAACGGGTTTGACCGATACAATCGCCTATTTTCGTAAGAAAATTTGATTGGTTTGCTCATTTACCGTTTGCGCGCCGCCGGCAAATCGGAAATCGTAGGCGCAATGCTGCTTCGCGCGCGCCAATTTGAATTTGTTTTCCCTCGTCCCGCCCTCGTTATGGGCATCGTCAACGTCACCCCCGATTCCTTCTCCGACGGCGGAAAATATTTGCAAGCCCGTGCTGCGGTGGCCCATGCCCTAGCGCTCGTCAAAGACGGCGCTGAGATTCTGGACATCGGCGGCGAATCCACGCGCCCGGGCGCCACGCCGGTTTCCGAAACAGAGGAACTCCGCCGCATTTTGCCAGTCATCGAAACCCTGGCGGGGAGGCTCAAATTCCCCCTCTCCATTGACACCATCAAGCCGGCCGTCGCACGCGCCGCCCTGAATGCGGGCGCCGCGATTATCAACGACGTGGCGGCCAACCGCCGTGGTCTGGAAATGTGGGAGATAGCGGCCGAATTCCGCGCCGGTTACATCTGCATGCATTCGCCGCCTGGACTTCATAAAAAAAACGAACGAAAGAATATCGTCTTGGAAGTGAGAGAGTTCTTTTACAACCGACTCGAGAAAATGCTGGCAGCGGGCATTTTGCCCGAACAAATTGTTTTTGATCCTGGCATCGGATTTGGAAAAACAGCCGGACAAAATCTGCAATTACTCGCCGGGTTGCGGAAGTTTTTAAAGCTGAATCGTCCGCTGCTTTTGGGGGTTTCGCGCAAGTCGTTCATCGAGAAAATAATCACAGCAGGCGTGAATGAACGCTTGCCAGCGTCGCTCGCCTGCGCGATTTTAGGAGTGGCATCAGGCGCGCAAATCATCCGCGCGCACGATGTGGCGGAAACCGTCCAGGCCGTCCGCATGGCCGAGGCGGTGCGCGCAAGCGCGAAAGAATGACCGAATGACCAATTATATCAACATCGCTTTGCATTATGTTGAACATGGCTGGCGTCCCGCGCTGGAAATTTTGATCCTCGCGGTCGCCATCTATTATACGTCCCGTTTTCTGCGCGGCACTCGCGGTTGGCCGGTGGTCATTGGCTTCGTCGTGCTCCTCCTCGCCCTCGCCCTGCTCACCGAATTGCTGAATTTGAACGTCCTCCGCTCGCTCCTCGGATATGGCTCCGCCTTTTTTGCGTTCGCCGTCTTGATTATTTTTCAGCCCGAACTGCGACGCCTCCTCGCTGAATTGGGAAATTTGCCCCTCTTTGCCACTGCCCACGAGCAACGCGAAAGCATCGAGGTTATCATCCAAACTTGCGAACGCCTTTCCGAAGTGAAAATTGGGGCCCTCATCGCCGTCGAACAAGCCATTCAACTCCATGAAGCCGTCGAATCCGGCGTGCCCGTGGATTGCGAGGCCACGCCTGAAATGTTGGAAACCATCTTCTTCCCCAATAATGCCATCCACGACGGCGGCGTCATCATCAAAGGTGACCGCATCGCTTACGCTGCCTGCATCTTCCCGCTAACCCAACGGCAGGACCTTAATAAATCGCTCGGCACACGCCATCGCGCCGCGATCGGCTTGACCGAGGAAACTGACGCCGTGGTCGTGGTGGTCTCGGAGGAAACCGGAATGATTTCACACGCCTACAAGGGACAACTGGTTCGCGGCGTCACCGTCGAGGAGTTGCGTGCCTTTCTGACCTCCATCATTGTGCAATCGCCAAAATCGCGTACCGGCCTCGAATGGATCCGCAATCAACTCACCGAACGCCACAAGCCGCGAGCCGCCGTCATCACCAAAAATGAGCCCCATCCTGCCAAATGAATTCTTTTCGACGCGCGGCATTGTGAGCCGCAGCGATATCCGATTTGTCCGGGACGCCACCAATGCTCCAAACGGCTTCTGTCCGGCAAGACTTGCTGCGAGTCGCGGACGCGCGCGATCCCAGCCCTTTCGGATTTCAGCTCGACGCCGTGGCAGTTTTAATTTTTAATTCCCGTGATGCGTGATTGGTTGACAAAAGACATTTATTGGAAGGGTTTTTCCGTCTTTATGGCGATCGGTATCTGGTTGACCGTCAATCAATTCAGCCAGTCAGGCGAGCCGGCGTCCGGACTTCTCTCCCGCGCCAACACCTACACCAACGTGCCGGTTTCTGCTGTTTCCGGAATGGCTGACGTTCATGGCGTCCAAATTGAGCCGCAGGCAGTGACGGTGACAGTCAGTGGCTCTCCCGATGTCATGGCCGGGTTCGATTCCGACAGAATTCACGTCCTCGTCAACTTGACTGGAATTCAATCCGCTCGTGAAATACCACAGCGTGTGGAAGTGGCCGTGCCGCCGGACGTGACACTTTTACGCGTTGACCCTCCCGACGTGAAGGTGACAATCCCGCCAGAAAAGTGATTATCCCCAAAAAGATTTTTGGGACCGATGGCGTTCGCGGAACCGCAAACGTCGAGCCGGTTACTGCCGAGACCGCGCTTAAACTGGGGCGCGCCGCCGCGCACGTCTTCAAAAATCTGAACAAACAGGCCCGCGGCCGTGGAAAGCATAAAATCGTTCTCGGCAAGGACACCCGCCTCTCGGGCTACATGCTCGAAAACGCCATTTCTTCCGGTATCCTGTCCATGGGAGTGGACGTCTTGTTTATCGGGCCGCTGCCAACGCCGGGTGTCGCTTACATCACCCGCAGTCTCCGGGCCGACGCCGGCATCGTGATCACGGCCTCCCACAATCCTTATGCCGATAACGGAATCAAATTTTTCCGAGCCGACGGTTACAAATTGGATGATCAAATCGAACTCCAGATTGAGGAGATGGTGTTCAGCGGTGAAATTGAAAAGGTATGGCCGGCCGCCGACGAAGTCGGCAAAGCCGTCCGCATTGATGATGCTCTCGGCCGTTACATCGAATTTGCGAAGGCTGGTTTCCCAAAAAATCTGACGCTCGAAAAATTCCGCGTGGTTGTGGATTGCGCCCATGGCGCGGCTTACAAATCCACGCCTTGCGTCCTGCGCGAACTCGGCGCCCAGGTCGTCGTTTTC
>JASHVW010000131.1 GCA_030044395.1 Verrucomicrobiia bacterium | reverse complement strand
TGATGAATAAAGGGTGAAAGAGAATGGCTATCCGTCGAGACAATTTTTCAAAGGAATTTGAAAAGGCCGCCGATTCATTGGAAGTAAAATAACAGGCATCATTGATTTTTCAATCGAAAAGCAAAGACAATCGAGACAAATTTGAGTCAAACGGCCCTCAGTTAAGGCCCAATAAATTCGTGTCGTTCCCTTATTGTTAATTTGAAACTTTCGCGTCCATTCGTGTTAATTCGCGCCTAAAATCCTTTGCGAGCTTGCGTGAGGCCATTTTTCAACCGAATGCAAGTGCTTCTCACCCATGCAACAGTTTCGGTTGAAGAGGATGCCCAGACAAAAAATGGGCTGGTTTTAGGTTCGGCCGCGAGTCTGGCCCGAAACTGGCAGTTGTTTGACGGTATGGTTTGTGCTATTGTTCGGTCACGGGTTTGATTCTCTTGAAGCGGTTCAGGCGGTTCCGTATTGTATTTTACCATTGAACATGTTGTTCAGAAAGGCCGCAACCATGAGCGTGGCGCTGTTTTTAGCCGCGCCATTGTCCGGTATTGGGGCGGATCAGGGGCGGATGGCGCTGACCGGGCATGTTCCCGCGGTCGTGAGATACCTGGTTGCCACGGGCAATTTGGCGGCGACCAATACTTTGGACATTGCCATCGGCCTGCCGCTCCGAAATCAAAAGGAACTGCATGAATTGATCCGGCAGCTTTACGATCCCGCCAGCACCAATTATCACCAGTATCTTTCACCCGCGGAATTCACCGCGCGCTTCGGCCCGACGGAGCAGGATTATGAGTCGGTGCGGCGATTCGCGGAGAGCAACGGCCTGGCTGTCACCGGAACACAACCCAACCGTCTGGTGCTGGAGGTGACGGGCAACGTGTCGGACATCGAGCGCGCTTTCCAAATCACATTGCGGACGTATCAGCATCCCACAGAGGCCCGCGAGTTCTTTGCCCCGGACACGGAGCCTTCCGTTCCGGCGAATCTGCCGGTGCTTGACGTGGAAGGTTTGAATGATTATGCGCCACCGCAGCCGTTGGCGCATCCGGTCAGCCGATCGCAGGCCCGTCCGTCAGCCTTCAATGGTTCCGGACCCAACGGTGAATATGCGGGACCGGATTTTCGGAACGCCTACGCGCCGGGCGTGACGTTGACCGGCACAGGGCAAGCGGTGGGGTTGCTGGAGTTTTCCACTTATTATTCGTTGGATATCACGAATTACGAAAAGATCATCGGAGGGATCATTGGCAAAACGAATTACGTCCCGGTGACCAACGTATTGGTGAGCACACGCAGTCCCAGTTCGAGCGGCAATCTCGAAGCTGCCCTGGACATCGAAATGTGTATTGCCATGGCGCCGGGTCTTTCCCGGGTGATTGTCTATGAGGAGAACGAGAGTCGGAGCTACACTCCGGCCACCATCCTGAGCCGCATGGCCAGCGACGATTTGGCCAAGCAATTGAGTTGTTCGTGGACCTGGACCGGCGGGCCGACCGGCACGGTGGACAATGCGTTGCTGGAAATGTCCGCGCAGGGCCAGTCGTTTTTTCAGGCGGCGGGCGACAGCGACGCATACACGGGAGCGAATCAGTTGGATAATTCCAGCCTGGACGTTGCGCCGGTGGACAGCACCAACTTGACTGCCGTGGGCGGAACGAGCCTGACGATGAATGGCAGCGGAGCATCCTGGGCTTCCGAAACGGTCTGGAACTACAACACGGCCGGCATCCCGAATGAAGGTTCGGGCGGCGGCATCAGCTCCTATTACAAGATTCCATGGTGGCAGACAAATGTCAGCATGGCGGACAACCAGGGTTCGACGACATACCGCAATCTTCCCGATGTGGCGCTGACAGCCGACAACATTTTTGCGTGTTACGATGATGGGACTGACAACGGCGACGATTATATCATGGGCACCAGTTGCGCCACGCCTTTGTGGGCGGCCTTTACCGCGCTGGTCAACCAGCAATCTGCGGCGTCGGGACATTCGTCCGTCGGTTTTATCAACCCTGCCATTTATGCCATCGGCGCCGGCACAAATTACGCCGCTTGTTTTCACGACATCACCACGGGCAACAACATCGGCACGAACACGCCGGGTTATTATTATGCCGCCAACGGGTATGATCTCTGCACGGGCTGGGGTACGCCTGCGGGAATCAATCTCATCAATGCCCTCGCCCCCTATCCTTACATCGTCACGCCGCCGGCGAGCCAGACGGCGACCAATGGCGCCACGGTCAACTTCAACGTCATCGCTGGCGGCCAGCCGGCTTTTGGCTACAACTGGTTGTTTAACGGGACGAATCTGCCCCCCGGCGGCAACGTATCCGGTAACTTGAGCAAGACGCTGACCGTCACCTCCGTCACGCCCGGCAACGCCGGCGACTACAGCGTGGTGGTTACCAATCTCTATGGTTCCGTGACGAGCCACCTGGCGACACTCACGGTGGTTGAGCTTCCGTCATTTACCGTGGAGCCGACAAATCTATCGGTTTCCGCCGGCGGCGACGCGGTGTTTGGCGCGATGGTTTCCGGTACGGCGCCATTGTCGTATCAGTGGCAGGAAAACGGCACGAATCTGGCGAACGGCGGCGATGTGTCCGGCGCAAACAGCAACGTGCTGACGATTGCCGCCGTCACCTTCATCAACGCGGGCAACTATGCGCTCGTCGCGGCCAACGCTTACGGCGCCGCCACCAGCAGCCTGGTCGCGTTGACAGTGGCGGAGCTGCCGGTCTTCACCGTGACGCTGACGAATCAGACGATCCAATGCGGCAGCAACGCGGCGTTCAATGTGGACGCCGTCGGGCCTCCACCGCTGAATTACCAGTGGAGCCTCGACGGCACGGTGCTGGAAACCAATGTTGGCGGGGTGCTTACCATCGCCACCGGTACCAATCTCATGCTGACTGATGTTCACCTGCCCAATCATATTGTCACCGTGGTCGTGACGGACCCTTACGGAAGCGCGACGAATTCGGCAACTCTGGCGGTGGTGGATACTTTGCCGCCGGTAATTACACTAGCAGGCGCCAATCCGATGTACCTGGCGGTCGGCAGCGCGTTTGTGGATCCGGGCGCGACGGCTTACGATCTTTGCGCGGGTTCCGTGCCTGTCACCGCCAGCGGTGTCGTCAACACCAATGCCATTGGAACCAATATCGTCACTTACACCGCCACCGACGGCAACGGCAATACGAACACGGCGACGCGCACCGTCATCGTGCTGCCGCTCCCGGTCTTGCGGCTGGCGTCCTCCGAAGACCCGTCCGGCTACAAGGACAACGTGACGTTCACGGCGGGCGTTTCTTCAAATGCGACCGGCACGGTTCAATTCTTGACCAATGGCGTGGCGTTTGACCTGGAGCCGTTGGTCTCCGGCATGGCGGTCAGCGCCGGAATTTCATCGTTGCCGCGCGCGACCAACCTGATTACCGCGATTTACTCGGGAGACGCGAACGATCTGCCGGCGACCAACACGCTGGCGCAAATCGTCACCAATCACCCGCCGGTCGCCGCGCCGGCATATTACAATCGGCAGGCGGGTTATCCGCTGGATATACCGGTGGCCGACCTGGCTACCAACTGGAGCGATCCGGACGGTGACACGGTATCGCTGGCCGCCATCAGCGAGAGCACCAACGGGGTGACGGTGACGAACGACGCCGGGACGCTGATTTATTTTGATACCAACAACGTGGACGACGAGTTTTTCTGCACCATTACGGACGGCTTTGGCGGCACAAATCTTCAGGCCGTCTATATCACCATCGTGTTGACTAACCTGGTCCCGGGAATCACCGGCGTGGCGGGTTCGGACGGCAGCGTGACCTTGAGCCTGAGCGGTGCGCCGGGGTCCACCTATGTGCTGGAGGCCACGACGAACCTGCTGATGCCGGACGATTGGCTGCCGGTGACGACGAATATGCCGGGTACGAATGGGCTGTGGCAGTTCACGGACGCTGCGGCGACGAATTATCCTTTTAGATTCTACCGGGTGATGTTGGAAAGTCAGTAGTCCTCTCAACTGGAGAAACGGGCTGGCCGGACGGAAAATCGCGGATTGCGAATTTTGAATAATTTGAGATTCTCAATCCGCAATCCGAAATGGGCATCGTTGATTTCATCCTGAATCTCGCGGGGCTATTGTTGTGGCTAAACTGGCGCGCCGAAAGCGCCGACCCCGTCGGCAAACGAAAACCGGCTACGCTCATCGGCACGCTGCGCCGCGCCGACAACCGGAACCGCCACTGGCAAATCCCCGCCGCCATCACCGCGCTCATTTTGTTGCGCGCTCTTCTTTACTGGCAAATCGGCTCCGCGGCCAATTGGTCAACCCGGCTGAATCTCAGCGTGATCGAGCTTTCTTTTCGCGCCACCTACTTCAGGCACATGATGCTCTTTTCCATCCTGAGCTTCGGCCGGACGCTGTGGATTTTTTATCTTTGGCTGCTGCTGCTTTCCATCTTGAACGGGCCGCAGCCGTTTCATCAATTTGTCCGCGCGCAACTGGGAACGCCCGACCGCTGGGGCCGCGCTGTAAAACTAATCGTGCCCTTCGCGGTCACAGCCCTGTTGTGGTGGCTGACCAGTTGGCTCCTCGCCTGGATGAAGATCATTCCGCTCCCGGCTTCCGCCATCCATCGTCTGGAAGAATCGCTGGTGATGGGACTGGCGGCGTATCTTGCCTGGGAAATTGTGGCGGTGGCGCTGCTGGCGCTCTATTTGCTCAACAGCTACATTTATTTTGGGCGACAACCGTTTTGGGATTACGTGAATGCCACGGCGCAAACGCTGCTCGCGCCATTGAAAAAAATTCCGTTGCGCGCCGGCAAGGCGGATTTTGCGCCGGTCGTCGGCATCGCCCTGGTGTTTCTTCTGGCGCGGTTTGCCGGAAACCTGTTGGCATTCCTTTATGCCCGTGCTGCTGGATAACCGTTGGGAGAATTTGGAGCGTGCTATTACAGTCTGTTCCAATCAAAACCCACTCCCCAGGCAGAAGGACAGGCGGGAGGACGATTCCTCATGATTGAATGACCTCCAGGCAATTCCCCCGTTCGTTTGCCGAAAGCGGCGAAATTCTTCCGCTCTCTCAACTGGTTCCTCCCTTCTGATGGCAGAGGCGCAGCACCAGTGCGCGGCCATAAAGTGTCAGCCAGGTGTTATATACTTCCACCGGGACCCGGTTGCCGCCGCCGCCAATCAAGACGCATTCTGGAATGCGTCTCGCCTCGCCATTGCGCTCCTTAAGTTCCAAAAAATCAAATTGATTGCGCCCGATGATTTTTCCCCGTTGGAGACCCACCATGCTTGTGGCGGCTTCGTTGACGTCCACGATTTTTCCGGTTTCCTGGTCCGCCAGGAAAGCGCCGTCGCCGAGCGCCTCAAACAAGGTGCGATACTTGTATTCTGAATGCCGCATGGATTCTTCGGCGCGGTCGCGTTCCGACTGTGCCTCGGTTTCACGCAGGGCGCGATCTACTGCGGGAATCAACCGCATGAGCCGGTGTTTGAGCACGTAATCCGTGGCGCCGTTTTTGAGCGCTTCAATCGCCGCATCTTCCCCGATGGTGCCCGAGACGAATAAAAACGGCACTTCCGGCCGCCGTTCGCGCGCCAGTGCCAGCGCCTCCGTGCCGTTGAAATTGGGCATGGTATAATCGGAAAGGATGAGGTCCAGATCCTCCTGCTCCAGCGCGGCAACAAAATCGCCTCGCGTGTCCACTCGCATAAGTTCGCACTGGGGCCAACGGGCCGACAACATCGCGTGGTTCAACTCGGCGTCCCGCGAATCGTCTTCCAAATTGAGAATTCGCAATGAAGGTTTCACAGCATTGAATTTAAACAATATGTCTATAATTCACCATCGTGCCAGATTCAAATTCGAAAAATGGGGTGAAATCCCCACGGCGCCTGGCATGGATTCCAAAAAATATCTTGTTACCTTGCAAAATGTGATGTTGTTGTAAGTTATTGGCGGAAAACATCCTGGAATGCGGATTTCTGTCAGGCCGATTCAGGCTTTCGCTGCAATTAGCTGGTAATGGCTTGCTCAGAGTGAAGGAACGTGTGAGATTGGTTCGTTGGAGATTTGTTATCAGAAATCGTGCCCGGCGCGACGATGATGCCAAACTGAATATGATAAATAAAATCCAGGTGCTTCTTGCCGACGACCATACCGTCGTTCGACAAGGATTACGGGCGCTGCTCGACGCCCAGCCGGACATTGCCGTCATCGGTGAGGCGGACAATGGGAGGCAAGCGGTGAAGCTGGCCAGGAAAATGTTGCCGGACGTGGTGGTGATGGACATCGCCATGCCCAACATGAACGGCCTCGAAGCCGCGCGCCAGCTTGCCCGCGAAGTTCCGACCGCGCGGCTTTTGGTGCTGTCCTCATACGATGACGATGAATACGTGACGCAGGTCATCCGGGCGGGAGCCAGGGGGTATTTGCTCAAGCAAACAGCCGCCACGGATTTGATGCAGGCGGTACGTGAAGTCTCCAAAGGAAAACAGTTTTTCAGTCCGATTATTTCGCGACGACTGGTGTTCGATGGCAGACATAACGTGGCGACAAACGGCAACATAGCTCGCAGTTTGACGTCACGCGAAATGGAAGTGCTGCAACTCATTGCCGAAGGCAAGGCGAACAAACAGATCGCCGGCGAATTGAACATCAGCATCAAGACCGTCGAGAAACATCGGCAACAGGTGATGAACAAATTGGGCATCCACGACATTGCCGGCCTCACTCGGTATGCCATCTCCAAGGGGATAGTCGAAGGGGCGCCGCCGGAGTTTTAACCTTATGGGTCAAGGTAAGAGCACGGCCTGATAAACTTTGCTGCTGTCCGCATTGAGAAAAAATGGCAACTCGCGTCAGGTCCCGATAGGATCCATGACGCACCACGAGTAAGGGATTTTCCTGTCATTTTTTGTTTATTTTCGTGGTGGGAAGTTCCCGTCATTTGCCGTGATTTGACAAACTTTCAAATGGGCCCGGGTTGAAAAAAAGGAGAAAGGTTAATTATGGATACAATGAAAAGGCACGATCCCGCGAAAGCGCGGGCGTATTTTGAAAACAAGCTGGCTTTTACCACGGGCCCCATCGAGCTGTCCCGGATGCTGAAATCTGGAAACGCTACGGTGGTGGATGTGCGGGCGGCGGAGGATTTTGGAAAAGGCCACGTGCCCGGCGCCATCAACCTGCCGCAGGGCAGTTGGGATAATCCGCGCGGCCTAAGCCGGGACAGTCTTAACATCGTGTATTGTAATACGCAGCAATGCCATCTGGCAGCCAACGCCTGCCTGGCCTTCGCGTCCAAAGGATTTTCGGTCATGGAACTCGAAAGCGGCTTTGAAACCTACAAGGGACACGGACTGGAAGTCGAAGACGCGACCAAATTAAAGGCAGCGGCGTAATGAATGGAACGCCTGGTCGGTCATCGGTTTCGGTATGGATTGTTCATGATGCGGTATTCAACCGTTTCGCCATTTGCGTCCGTCCGCCAGGCTTGCCTTAGTATCCACCTGGCGCCATGGTTGGGCCGCGTGACGGTGTAATGGTACGTGGATAAGATCCCCGTCTTCATAACGTCAATGGTCACAGAATCAAGAGCAGGAGAGCGATCAACGTGATAGGCGGTCGCTGTCCCGTAGTCCGTTTTTGTCCAGCCGGGCAATTGGCCATTTTCCTTCAAAGTGCGCAAAAAATTTGCCGCTGATTGTCCCTCCGCTCTTGTTGCAGCTTCAATCTTCGGGTCAACCAGCGGCCAGGCGCTCGTGCGTTTCAGGTACAGCATCCGTTCGGGAAAATCCAATGTAACAAGATTTTCGGACAAAACATGGATCCCAATAGTGTTGAGCTTCATATGGATGTCTTTGCTGGACATTGGCCTGGTCATGAGATCAGCCAAATCCAATCCGTGATAAATTTCGCCGCCCAGCGCGCCATTGGGAAAGTGAATTGCGCCGTCCGTCGCCTCGTTGGTCCACTCCCGGTACAATTCCGGCAGAAGCCATCCGTCGCCATCAGTTCCGGTATCCACCAACGAGCCTGGGCCTTGGACGCCAACAAGATTATTTGTGATGCCAAAGCATCCGTCACCGATATCCTGCAAAGGAAAGGGCGTACCCCAGTCGCGCTTGTTCGCGCGTCTGGCGTTCAGAAAACGCATGGTTTCCTTTTGAAAGTCCAGTTGAATACAATAATTCCCCAGTATATCCATGCCCAGGATTCCACGAATTGGCTCGCCCGCGTCCTTCAAATATTGACGGCAGTCGAAAGAGGCCACGAGGTTCGTGTTGCTGACCAATCGGCTGTCTCCCAGATATAGTTTGGGAGCCGCATAAACGCTCATTTCGTGTGCAACGCCAAAATTCCAAAATCTTCCCGTGTCGAGCCTTTGTCCAAGGAGCGGCTCCAATGATTTGTCAAATACCGTCACCGGGGCGCCTGTGTCCACAATGAACGGCAACTTTTCACCATTTGCAATCCTGACGGTGACAACGATCCAATTACCCCGCCCGGCATCTTCATTCAACCGCAGCTCTGCTGGAAGGCGCGACGTGTCCGCCGCCGGACAACGGCACAGCAACAACCAGCCCAAGAGGAGGGCGGCGTGGTGTTTCGCGGTTGTTCTCATAGATTCAATCCACCGATCGGCAACCTGCATGGATTATAACCCCGTCTTCTACACTAAACAAAAATCAGAAATGTTTTGGCTTGACAGAACTCCTGATTTCCTCCATTAGTTTGTTTTTAGTGAAGGTTGCCGCGCCCTCCCACTCCGACCCGCGCCGTGGAGAGGCGTGAATTTGTCGAATCCAAACAAAGCATAAAATACAGGTGTGGGAATTGTTTTGCGAAATTCAAATCCCAAAACCGAAAAGGAGAAAATAACATGATGACCCGACGTCAAGCCATTAAAACCACCGCCCTTGCCGGCGCCGCGCTGGCCACTTTGCCGGGCGTGATTGCTCAACCCATGCCTGCTGCGCCTGCCGCCGCCGCGCCCGCCGGCCCGTTCACCTTGCCGCCATTGCCTTACGCCTACGACGCGCTTGAACCCTACATTGACGCGCGCACGATGGAGATCCACCACGACAAACATCATGCCGCCTATGTCGCCAACCTCAATAAAGCAGTCGCTGAATTCCCCGACGTAGGCAAAGTATCCGTCAAAGATTTGCTTGAAAACCTGGATGCGGTTCCCGAAAAAATCCGCCTGGCAGTCCGCAACCAGGGCGGAGGTCACTACAACCATACTCTCTTCTGGCAGATGCTAAAAAAGGATGCTGGCGGACCCAAAGGCGTCCTGGCTGCCGCTATTGACAAGCAGTTCGGCAGTTTCAATTCATTCCAGGAAGCCTGGATAAAGGCTGCCGGCGGCGTGTTCGGAAGCGGTTGGGCATGGCTGGTGGTTGATGCCAACGAACAACTGAGCATCGAACCGACGCCAAACCAGGATTCGCCAGTCAGCCAAGGCAAACAGCCGTTGCTTGGCATTGATGTGTGGGAGCACGCCTATTATCTTAAATATCAAAACCGGCGGCCGGAGTATGTGGCCGCGTTTTCTCACGTCATCAATTGGGATTTCGTCTCGGAACGCTACGAAAGAGCCATCGCCTGATGGTGAAATTCCAAAGTCGCAGTCTTCACCTACATCATTTTCAGCAATGTATCCGCCATGTCGCTCGGCGTGGGGGCCACACCGATGCCGGCGTCTTTGAACGCGGCAATCTTGGCGGCAGCGGTTCCTTTGCCGCCGCTGACAATAGCGCCCGCGTGGCCCATGCGGCGCCCAGGCGGCGCAGTGGCGCCGGCGATGAATCCCGCAATGGGTTTGCGGCAATGGTTCTTGATCCATCCCGCCGCTTCCTCTTCGGCGCTGCCGCCGATTTCGCCAATCATAATCATCCCCTGCGTGTCGGGGTCGTCATTGAAAAGTTTGATGATATCCAGATGCGACATGCCGGGGACGGGGTCGCCGCCGATGCCCACGCAGGTGCTTTGGCCGACGCCGCGTGAGGTGAGTTGCCAGACGGCTTCGTAAGTGAGGGTGCCGCTGCGCGAAACCACGCCGATGTGGCCCTTTTTGTGGATGTAACCGGGCGAGATGCCAATGCGGCATCCGCCGTACGAATCTTTTCCATCGCCGGGCGTGACGATGCCGGGGCAGTTCGGGCCAATCAACCGCGTGCGCATGTTGCCCATCATGGCGCGTTTCACCTGGAGCATGTCGCGAGCGGGAATGCCTTCGGTGATGCAGACGACTACTTCGAGTCCGGCGTCCACCCCTTCCAGGATGGCGTCGGCGGCGAAGGGGGCTGGAACGAAGATGGCGCTGGCAGTCGCTCCGGTTACCCTTGCCGCTTCGGCCACCGTATCGAAAACAGGAACGCGCCTGCCGCCGTGCTCGAAGAATTGTCCGCCCTTGCCTGGGGTGACACCCGCGACGACCTGGGAACCGTAATCAATTGACAGTTGCGCGTGTTTGGCGCCGAAACTGCCGGTTATGCCCTGGATGAGAACTTTGGCGTCGGATTTAACGAGAATGGACATTTTGTTGATGGTCTATGGATTGATGGTTTTCAAAACAATTCTTTTTACCGGTCGTCTTTTTCTTTGATGGTGGGCTATCAATTCACTTGCGCTTGTGGATCAAAACTTTATTTCCGTCCGGGTCGCTGATAATGGCGAAGCGGCAGACCGGCGTGTCCATCGTCTTCATGGCAAAGGAAACGCCCCTGGACTTCAGCCGCGAAATTTCCGCGTCCAAATCGTCCACCTCGAATGCAATGCACGTCCCATCCGCCGACGGCTTCCAGGCCTCGCCATAACAGCCGATGGCAAAGGTGCCGTTGGACAGGTCATATTCCACCCACATGCCGCCAGCGGACTCCATCGTCGGCTTGAGTCCCAGTACGCCCTCATAAAAGGCGCGGGCGCGTTTAATATCGGTGACCGGCGTGCCGGTGAAGGCGATTTCAGAAATCACGGGGAAGGGTTTAAGTTAATCCCGCAAAAACTCAACTCTTTTCCACGCCGAAGCACTTATTATTTTTCCATCCGCATCTCCCGTTCTGTTTTCAGCCTCAATTGCCCGCATGCGGCGTCAATATCATGCCCCTTTTCGCGGCGGAGGGTCGCGGCGACTTTTTGTTTTTGCAGCGCAGCCAGAAAATTTTCGCAAACCCTTTCAGACGGCCGTTCCCAGGGCAGGCCCTCGACCTTGTTGCAGGGAATCAAATTCACTTTGGCGAAAAGTTTTTTGGCGAGCGCGGCAAGTGGTTTGGTCTGCCCCAGCGAATCATTGACGCCGGCAATCAGAATGTACTCAAAGGTGATCATCCGGCCCTTTTTGTCCTGATACTCGCGGCACGCGGCCGCAAGCTCGAACAGCGGATATTTTTTGTTCACGGGCATGATTTTGCCACGGACGTCGTCGGTGGCGCCGTGGAGAGAGATGGCCAGGCGAAATTGCAGTGGCTCGCCGGCCAGCCGACGGATTTGCGGCGCCAGACCGCTGGTCGAGATGGTGATCTTGCGCGCGCCGATGCCGCCGCCCCAGGGAGCATTCAAAATTTTCAGCGCCTTGAGGAGATTGTCATAATTGGCGAGCGGCTCGCCCATGCCCATGACGACGATATTGTCTATGAGGCGGGGCGCGATTTCCGAATGACGAAGCCGCTCCACCGCGAGGACCTGCCCGGATATTTCATCGGGCGACAAATTACGTTTCCAACCGTCCAATCCGCTGGCGCAAAATTTGCAGCCGTAGGCGCATCCGACCTGGGTGGAGATGCAGAGGGTATGGCGGTCGCTGGCGTCGCCGTAGAGCGCGGGATTGGCGGGAATCAGGACGCTTTCGATGAATTGTCCGTCGGAAAGTTTCCAGAGGAATTTTTGGGTGGTGTCCTGGGAACCTTGTTTGCGGACCAGCTCCAGTTGTCGAAAGGAAAAATTTTCGCGCAATTGGTCGCGGAGATTTTTGGGAAGATTGGTCATGGCGTCCCAATTAGTGGCGCGGCGGACATAAAGCCATTCCAGGAGCTGCTTGACGCGATAGACAGGCTGGCCCCAATTTTTGAATTGAAGCTCCAGTTCTTCGCGCGTCAGCGATTGGATGTCGGTGGGCACATTCTAATTGTAAATCGCCAGGGAAAAACAGAAAGCAGAAATGAAAAAGCAAAATGGCCTTTCAACTCCCTGCCGCGCCGTAGCGCAGCGAAGTCGGGTTAACTCGAACTTTTTTTAACTGGCTTCCCGCTCCTCTCGACTGCAAGGAGGTCAATCAATGTCGTGGAGATGACAAGAATTGTTTAGCGGTGATATCAGAAAAAATTTGATTGTAGGCGGGTTCGGATATTATGGACGATTGTTTGAAAAATATTGCTGGAATCAAAACCATACCGCAAACCGGAATGAAACCAAAAGTCCGTGACGTGCGGTTGGACGCGCTGCGCGGATTGTTTTTGCTGGTCATGGCCGGCGTCCATGTGCCCACGCCGGTGTCACGCCTGATGCAGGACCCGGTGGGTTACAATGGCTCGGCGGAGGGTTTTATTTTCCTGAGCGCGTGCCTCGCGGGCATCGTTTATGGCCGGACGTATTGGCAGGCGGATTGGAAGGCAATGGCGCAGCGTATGTGGAAACGGTCCCGGCAAATTTATTTCGTTCATGTAGGCATCTTAATACCGATTACCTTGCTGGTCTGGCGGTTGGCGGCGCGGCTGCCGCCGTTGGCAAATCATTTCAGCGATTTTCTCGTTCATCCCTGGGGCAGCCTGGCCCTGATACCGTTGTTGCTTCATCAGCCGCCGCTGTTCGACATTCTCCCGCTTTACATCATTTTTCTGGCGGTTTCGCCCTGGCTGATGGGGCTGGCGCGACGGCGCGGTTGGGGAATCGTCGTGGCGCTTTCGGCCGTGGTCTGGCTGGTGGCGCAATTTGGATTGGACGCTCGGTTGGTGGGCGACCCGGCGCGGTTGCTGCCGTTTCGGTGGGGTGCGTTCGATCTTTTGGCCTGGCAATTTTTATGGGTATGCGGCCTCGCGTTGGGAGAAATTTCTCTTCGGCGACGGCTCGTCAAATCCAAATATCGTTGGGTGGCTCTGCCAGCGGCGGCGCTGGTGATGCTGGCGTTTCTAACGCGGTGGGGTTTTTGGCCGCAAGCCTGGTGGGACCCGGATCTTTATCTTTGGATGGATAAATGGACGCTCGGGCCGCTGCGCCTGCTCAACGCCGCGGCGTGGGCGGTTTTATTCATGGCCTGGAACCCCCAGCCGCCCAAATGGCTGATGGCGCCGTCGGCCTTGTTGGGGCGGAATTCGCTGGCGGTTTTTGCCTTTCACCTGCCGTTGACCATTACCGCTACAGCCGTTGTCCAGGAATTGGCGCTGTCCGACCACGTGCAAACATGGGTTGGCACTTTGGTGATGGCGCTGCTCTTTCCATGGGCGGCGGGATGGGAATTCTTCAAACGGCGGCGGAAAAAAACTGAAACGGCGAAAGCTGTTTTGCCAATAGTCAAACCGCCGTCGCCGACATCGCAAGCAGACGCGAAAATTGCGCCGGTGTCACGGGAGTGACGGACAGGCGCGAAATGCGGACCAAATCCATTTCACAGAGCACGTCATCGGCCTTGATTTGCGATAGCGTGACCGGTCTGGCCAAGGGTTTGACGGAAGCCAAATCCACGGCGGACCAATCGCCTTCCTCTGCGGTTGAGTCGGGATAGCCTTCCTTTTCCACGCGTGCCAGGCCGACAACGGCTTTTTCTTCGCCGCTGTGGTAAAAGAAAACGAGCTCGCCCTTTTTCATGGCGCGCAAGTTATTACGGGCGGCGAAATTCCGCACACCCGTCCAGGAGGTCTGCCGGTCCTTGGCCAATTGCACCCACGAGTAGGCTTCGGGTTCAGATTTGACGAGCCAGTAGTTCATTTACGATCTGCGTTTGGCGATTTACGATTGCGTCATGAGTTTGGCTGAAAATCTGGATTTGATACAACAACGAATGCGCGCGGCGTGCCGGCGTGCGGGGCGTGCGGAAGACTCGGTGCTGCTGCTGGCAGTCTCCAAAACACATTCGGCGGACGCCATCGAGGCGATGGTGAATTGCGGGCAGGTCTTTTTCGGTGAAAGCAAAATTCAGGAAGCGCGGGCGAAAATTCCGCTTTGTCCGGGCAAATCGCGCTGGCATTTCATCGGGCATTTGCAATCGAACAAAGTCCGCGAGGCGATCGAGTTTTTTGAGACGATTCAAAGTGTGGACAGTTTGAGTTTGGCGGGGGAGATTTCCAAACGATGCATACAGGCCGCAAAGACAATGCCAATCCTGCTCGAGGTCAACGTGGCGGGAGAGGCGGGCAAATTCGGCTACAAACCTGAGGCATTGCTGCGGGAGTTGAAGGAAATCGCCGCGCTGCCGCGAGTCGAAATTCAGGGATTGATGGCTGTGCCGCCATACTCGACGGATGCGGAAAAATCCCGCCCGTATTTCCGCCGCCTGCGCGAATTGAAGGACGGGTGCGGAAAAATTCTTGGCGCGGGGCTTCTGCATTTGAGCATGGGGATGAGCGGCGATTTTGAAGTTGCGATTGAGGAAGGCGCGACGATCGTTCGGATTGGAACGGCATTGTTTGGGGAACGGCGGCGGGCAAATTTGGCGAAACAAAATTTTGAAAATTGATTTCCATTTCAACCGAAACTTTTTATCTTGGGATGGTGACGATTGATACGTTCAAACGTGAAATTACGGCGGCAGCCAAGGCGTATGACAAATACGTGGTGTGCGTGGACAAGACGCCGTCCGATTTCGAGGCCTCCCTCCAATCACTGATGGTCAAGGCGATCAAGGCTTATGAGAATCGCGGCGCGGGAATGCGCCACGGCATCGCGCTGGACAAGCGGGTGACCATTATTTTGAGCGAGAGCGGCGAACCCCGCCCGATGTGCGGCATTTATTTCAATCTGAGCAGCCCTTATCAGAGGGACGCGTTGCCCAAAACCGTAAAGCCGCTCACGGAGAAATCGCAGAAGCCGGAAGAGTAGGCGGACAATTGAGAGCAACCTGGGCTGGGAGTTGGGGGTGCGGCGGACGGTCGGCCCTGCATTTTCTTTCCTCCATCTTCATCTTTGTTTTTCCCCAGCCCACTTCATTGCTGCCGGACTTCGTCGCCTGCCTGCGCCTCGCCACGGGTGAGATCGGCTACGATGTCGGTGTTGCGCTGAGGGCCGGTGATTTGGACTTCGCCGACTTTCAGGCCGGCGCGATAGAGAGAAAGGGTGTCGCCGATCTTCGGCATTTCGCCTACGGGAAAGCTCAATACCACAAAGCGCCCGACAGAATTGTACGAGACCACTCTTGCGACGGAGGAAAAGCTTGGGGTGACAATGGGCTGGGGCGTGGCGGCCGGGGAAGCTTGAGTTTGTTTGGGCGAGGCGCAACCACCCAGCAGGCCGGCGCATAACAAAGTCAATAGCGCGAACAATTTCATGGCCGCAGTAAAACCGTTTTGCGCCGCGTGGTCAAATTGAATTGACCGGCGCCACGGGCGGACTAAGTTGGCGGCATGAATCATTCACCGGGTTTCTTGAAATTGACCACCGACGCCAAAACGCGAATTCGGGAAATCTCCATCGCCGAGGCCCGCGAACGGCTGGCGAAAAATCCCCGGGCGGTTTTATTGGACGTGCGCGAGGACAACGAGTGGAATGCCGGGCATGCGGCGGAGGCGCGGCATCTGGGCAAGGGTATTTTGGAGCGGGACTTGGAGGCGGCGTTTCCGGATGCGGACACGGAGATCATCATGTATTGCGGGGGCGGATTTCGCTCGGCGCTGGCGTGCGAGGCGGCGCAGCGGATGGGATACGCCAATGTTTTTTCACTGGCCGGCGGGTTTAAGGCGATGGTGGGGGCAGGTTGGAGGATCGAGGGGAAGGGCTGAAATCCCATGATGAAAAGCCTGCGCTTCATCGTTGTCGCGGCCATCTTCCTGGGGATGGCCCTGGTTGGCCGGGCCAATGAAACGTTTCCCGTGCTCAAGGCGGGTGGCGTGACTTACAGCAATGTCACCATTTTCAATGTCTCGGCGACGGACATTTATTTCACGAGCGATCACGGCCTAGGAAATTTTAAATTGAAGGACCTCGATCCCGCTTTGCAAAGGCATTTTCACTATGATCCCAAGGCGGCAGCCGCGCTGGAGCAAAAGGAGGCGGCGGCAAACCACCAATATTACCTTCAGGCGAAGGCGCAAAGCGCGGCCAAGGTACAGGCTGCCGCCAACAGCCAGTCCTCAGCCGAAACCATCGAGCCGCAGACGGGAAAGCAGATCTGGGCGAAGTCGTTTCTGAATCAGAAAGCGCCGGATTTGGTGGTGGAGAAATGGCTTACACCCGAACCAGATTGCCGCGGCAAGTTCATATTAATAGATTTTTGGGCGACGTGGTGCGGGCCTTGCCGGAAAGCAATCCCTGAATTGAACCGGTATCACGAGGAGTTCGGCGATAAACTGGTGGTCATTGGCATTTCGGATGAGACCGAAGCGGCGGTACGGGCGCTGGAGGCTCCGCACATTGAGTACTCTGTCGCGATTGACACTCATGCGCGGATGAAAAATGAGGTTGGTGTCATCGGCATTCCGCATGTTTTGATCATTGACCCCCATGGGATCGGCCGGTGGGAGGGTTTCCCGTTTTTACAAGGTTATGAATTAAACGACCAGGTGGTATCTGATATTCTTGCCAAATATTCGGATTAAGGCCGGATTTCCCAGATTCACTTCATACGACGCCGTCGTCTGCATCATCCGTGTTGCGAACAAGATTTCAAGCTTGGAACGCGAGTGCGATTTATTCCTTCGCCGATAACGTGGACGGCGCGATTGTGGCGCCTTTAACCATTCAGGCCCAATGACTTATTTGCCATATCGCACGAGCACGACCAGGCGCATTGCCGGCCAATTGCCCGCGTTGCCGGCAAATGTCCAATCGGGATTCCCTTGCGGCTGGTTGCCGATGCCTACGTCCGCGTGCGAGCCTTCACTCCAGTGGTTGATGGCAAACAACGTCTGCCGCGCATCGTGGTTATGCACCTGCATGGAGCC
>JASHVW010000130.1 GCA_030044395.1 Verrucomicrobiia bacterium | reverse complement strand
CGCCATGAAAAAAGGTTACTGGGTGGTTGCATACAGGGCGATTTCGGATGAAGCGGCCGTAAAGGCTTACGCGATATTGGCGGTGCCGGCGATTCAGTCGTTCGAAGGGCGCTTTTTGACCGCGTCCAACAGCCGGATTCAGGTTCACGAAGCGGGATTGCGGCTGCGGACCATCGTTGTCGAATTCGATAGTTATGACACTGCACTCGCCGCTTATGACAGTGGCGCTTACCAAAAGGCGATTCAGGCGCTTGGCACCGGTGCGGAACGCGACCACCGCATCGTGGAAGGCGCGTAGATGCCGACGCTGGCCGCAGTGCGGCCAGCGAAGTTCAACGATGAGGCAACATGAAACACGAAACCGAACCTTATGAATGCTACGACCAAAACCAGATCGGCTCGTTCTGAAGTCCGCGCCAACGGGTCAGCGGCTTTGCATCCAGGCACACGCGCTCCTGATTTCGCGCTTAAAAGTACCCCCGATCAAATCGTTGGATTAAGTGAGTTCCGCGGGCGACCAGTAGTCCTTGCTTTTTATCCGGCCGATTGGAGTCCCGTCTGCGGCGACCAGATGGCGCTTTACAACGAAATGCTTTCCGAGTTTCAAGAACTGGGCGCGGAGGTCCTGGGCATCTCGGTGGATGGACCTTGGTGTCACGCCGCTTTTTCCCGGGATCGCAGGTTGCATTTTCCGCTCCTGGCTGATTTCGAGCCCAAAGGCGAAACAGCGAGGCATTACGGCGTGTATCGGTCGAGCGATGGCACTTCTGAACGAGCGCTGTTCGTGGTCAATGCCCAGGGCGTTATTCACTGGAGTTACGTTTCCCCCGTGGGGGTAAATCCTGGGGCAGACGGGATTCTGTCCGCCTTGGAAGAGCTAAAAGGATCGGAGGGAAGGAAATGAAGCGCGGCGCGCACCCGGGCGCTCGATTGCCCGCACTGCCGACGGCTGATCGGGACCATATTCAAGGCCCGGTTGACGCCCCGATCAAGCTGCTCGAGTATGGCGATTACGAATGCCCATTTTGCGGCGAGGCGTACCCTTTGGTGAGAGCCATTCAGAAGCGCTTGGGAAACCGGTTGTGCTTCGCATTTCGCAATTTTCCTCTTGCAAATTCACATCCGCACGCGCAACACGCAGCGGAGGCCGCCGAAGCCGCCGGCGCGCAAGGGTTATTCTGGGAAATGCACGACCTCATGTTTGAGAACCAGGAAGCGCTGGAAGATGAGCATTTGGCTCGGTATGCGTCGGCTCTGGGTTTGGATCCGCAGCAGCTTATGAGTGAAGTTCTGTCCGGTGCGCATGCCGCCCGCGTCCGGGAGGATTTTCAAAGTGGAACACGCAATGGGGTCAACGGAACACCGTCATTTTTCATCAACGGTGTTCGCTATGAAGGCCCGAGGGAATTCGAGGACTTCCTGGCGGCGCTCACCGGAGAACCATTATGATTCAAATGAAGGCTGTTTACCTTACGAAAAGGGCCGGCGCCGAATCCCTTATTTCGGGAGAGATTCCGCTGCCAAATCCGGGCGCCGGGCAGATATTGGTTAGGGTCCACGCCACCGCGATCATGCCTGCCGAAATTCAATGGACTCCGACCTTCCAGACCCGGTCCGGCGGCCCGCGATCGTTTCCAATTGTGTTGGGACACGAGTTTTCCGGAGCTGTTGCGGACGCTGGCCCAAATGTCAGCGGCTTCCAGGTCGGAGAGGAAGTGTTTGGTCTCAACGACTGGTTCACGAACGGTGCGCAGGCCGAATACTGCGTGGTGGATGAGATTAGCGTGGCCCGAAAGCCCAAATCGCTGAACCACACAGCGGCGACAGTCGTGCCCATCTCGGCGCTGACCGCGTGGCAGGGCCTGTTCGAGAAAGCGAATTTACAACGCGGACAGCGTGTATTGATTCATGGTGCCGCTGGCAGCGTGGGGATGTTCGCCGTGCAACTGGCCCGTTGGCGCGGAGCTCGCGTAATCGCCACCGCATCTTCCGGCAACCTCGACTTTGTTCGAGCGCTTGGAGCTGACCAGGTGATTGATTATCGGAAAACCCGGTTCGAAAATGTGATTTGCGATGTGGAGGTCGTGTTCGATCCCGTCGGCGGTGAGACGCTTGACCGCTCCTGGAATGTACTCAGGCCGGGCGGCACCGTCGTAACGGTCGCCACCGGGAGTGGGCAGAGCAGCGAGTCACGAGTTCGTGACGCATTCATGATTGTGCGAGCCGACGGTTCACAGTTGGCCCAGATCGCCCGGATGATTGATGCCGGCGAATTACGAGTTATCCTGGAACAGACTTTTGAGTTGGCTGAGGCTCGCGAAGCCTATGCCCGTGCCGGGCAAGGCGGGCTGCGCGGGAAAGTCGCGCTGCGAGTTGTTGAATGACAAATGGATTAATCGTGAATTAGCACGGATGAAAACCTTGCAGGAACTTCCCGGCGTTGGATCGCCCATCATCCAGGCGCCGATATGATGGAAGCTGAAACTGACAATCTTTGCCATACAAGGTTGGCTCCTGGCAACGGCTCCGGCGCGATTCCGGCGCTCGGATTTGGAACGCTGATTCCCGACCCCATCGCGACCAAAACTGCGACCAAAGCGGCGCTGGAGACAGGATTTCGCGGGCTCGATACTGCGGAGCGTTATCGAACTGAAAGAGAGGTCGGCGAAGCGATGAAGGAGGTGTTCAAGGCGGGGAAGATCAAGCGGGAGGAAGTATTTGTCGCCACGAAACTCTGGAATACGAATCATCGTCCCGAGCGCGTCAAACCGGCTTTCGAGGCAAGCCTTAAAAAACTGCAACTCGACTATCTCGATCTTTATCTCATCCACACTCCTTTCGCCTTTCAACCTGGAGACGTGCAAGACCCGAGAGACGCGAACGGCAATGTGATCTATGACACAGGGGTGAGCCTGTTAGACACATGGAGGGCGGTGGAGAAACTTGTTGACGAGGGCAGGTGCAAAGCGATTGGGTTATCCGACGTTGGCTTGGAAAAGGTGAAGGAGATCTATGAAGCCGCGACCATCAAGCCGGCGGTTGTTCACGCCGAATCCCATCCGTATCTCCCGGAATGGGAGCTTTTAGGCTATTGCCGAAAGAAGGGAATTGTGCTGCAAGCCTTCGCCCCCCTGGGGCACAGTGGCGAGCCTAACTTGTTGGCGGATTCTGTCATCACTGCTATCGCCAACCGGGTTGGCAAGACCCCGGCTCAAGTCGCTCTCGCGTGGGCTATTCAACGCGGGACGGCGGTCCTGACCACCTCAAAGACTCCCAGTCGAATCAAGGAAAACTTTGACGTGTCCACACTTCCAGAAGACGCCATGCGGGAGATCAACGAAGGAATCAAGTTGCGGGTGAGGTTCAATCCCGTTGTGAAGACCGGAGTTCCCGGATTCATTCCCAGAGGAAAGTGAAGTCAAAGCCGTAACGGAAAAGCTATGAATCGGAAGAATAGGAAACGTCGAACGGCTATTGTTACCGGGGCTTCGAGCGGCATTGGCTTGGGCATGACCCGGGCGCTTCTGGAGCGAGGTTACCGAGTCGTGGCAACTTCACGGACGATCAGCGGGTCAAAGAACTTAAAAGCCTCCAGGAATCTCGTCCTGGTGGACGGCGACATCAGCAAAAAGGATACGGCCATAAAAGTGGCCGACGCCACCATCAGGCATTTCGGCCGTATTGATCTCCTCGTCAACAACGCCGGTATCTACATGCCAAAACCATTCACGGAATATACTCCGGAAGATTTCGAAGTGATGATCGCTACAAATATCGCCGGACACTTTTTCGTGACGCAGCAGGCGGTTGCGCAAATGCGCAAACAGAAATCCGGCCACATTGTGGGCATCTCGACCGTCGTGGCCGATCAGCCGCTGGCCGGCGCGCCCATCGCATTGCCTGTCATCACCAAATCCACCATCCCGGCGTTCAGCCGCGAATTGGCGATGGAATTCGCGGTTGAGGGGATCCGAGCCAACACGATTTCGCCCGGTGTCGTGGACACGCCGATGCACGCAAACGACGACCATGAAAAACTAAGGATGCTCAGCCCGGCCCGGCGCTTGGTTCAAGTTTCGGAAATCGTGGACGCTTTGTTGTATTTGGAGTCTGCGCCAACGGTGAACGGTGAAAACATTCGAATTGATGGTGGAGCACATGCCGGCGCCAAGTGGTAAGATGCCAACCGCAGATGAAATCGCTAATTCGCTCTCTTTTCCAGTACTTTCGGGTTAGAGGCTTCACACCAAGGTATGATGGAATGCACCGTTGGCGAAGTGCTAGCGTCGTTTTATGAGGGAAAAGCCAGAGCATTTGGTCGCGATTGTGGACGATGACCCGTCCATCTGTGAGGCGACGATCAGCCTCTTGAAGGCAAATGGGTTCAAGACGCATAGCTTTTGTTCCGCGTTGGAATTTCTCGATTGCCCGCAACTCGATGAAACCAGCTGCCTCATTCTCGATTGCCGGTTGTCCGGCATGAGCGGCCTGGAATTGCAGCGCAATCTGGCCGTAAAAAATTTCCAGATTCCGATTATCTTTATCACCGCCCACGGCACGCCGGAAATTTGCGGGGAAGCGATGCGTGCGGGGGCCATTGCCTTTCTATCCAAACCTTTCAGCGAGGAAGCGCTGCTCAGCTCAATTCGTTTGGCGCTCGGAAATCCAACAAACATTGGAAAAAAAGATTGAATCCATGAGCAATAATATGGACAAAATGTTAAGCAACGATGGCCAGGACCTCATTTTCCGCGGGGCGCGTTCTTATAGCCGTTGGCAAAACCAGCCGGTGAAAGACACGCTCTTGAGGCAGGTTTACGAGCTGATGAAATTCGGACCGACCTCCGCCAACATGTGCCCGCTTCGAATCGTCTTCGCGAAGTCGCAGCAGTCAAAGGAGCGGCTGAAGCCGGCCCTCGAAGCCGGCAACATTGACAAGGTCATGGCTTCTCCCGTCACCGCCATCCTTGGGATGGACATTCACTTCTACGAGAAACTGCCTCAATTGTTTCCGCACACGAACGCGCGGGCGTGGTTTAAGGACTTGCCGGAGACCGTGCTCGAACACATCGCGCTAAGGAACTCCTCGCTCCAGGGCGCCTACTTCATGCTGGCGGCCCGGTCGCTTGGACTGGACTGCGGTCCGATGTCGGGCTTCAACAACGCCAAGGTGGACGCGGAGTTCTTCGCCGGCACGACCGTCAAATCTAATTTCCTTTGTGCCCTCGGTTACGGCGACGCGAGCCAACTGCGTCCGCGTTTGCCGCGCCTCACTTTTGAGGAGGCGTGCTCGGTGATTTGACGAAGGAGACATAAAATGAGTACAAAATCAAACAAGCCCGCCGGCATGGCAAAAATGATTTTCGCCGGCAAACCGGGTCGCAAGCCCCGCTGGGCCGCGTTGGCCGGGAGAAATCATCCATCCAATGACCATGAAGCTGACCAATAAAATTGCAATCGTTACAGGCGGAAGCCGGGGACTTGGCCGCAATACGGCATTGAACATCGCGCGCAAGGGCGGCGATGTCATCATAACCTATAACTCGAACCAGAAAGAAGCGGATTCGGCGATAGCGGAAATTGCCACTCTTGACCGAAGGGCTGTTGCCTTGCAACTCGACACAGGCAATGTTGGATCCTTCGATAATTTTGTAAAACAGGTAGGGCAGGTGTTGTCCAAAACATGGAAACGCGATCGTTTTGACTTTCTTGTCAACAACGCCGGCGTCGGCCACCACGCCGCCTTCGGCAAGACCACCGAGGAAGACCTGGACCGCCTCTACAACGTTCACTTCAAAGGG
>JASHVW010000129.1 GCA_030044395.1 Verrucomicrobiia bacterium | reverse complement strand
TTGCGGAAATTCACGACCCGCCCGACGTTGTCAGTCAGTTTTCCCTCCTCGAGAATTTGCAGGAGGATATTCCAGACATCAGGATGGGCCTTCTCAATTTCGTCGAATAACACCACGGAATAAGGATTGCGCCGGACTTTTTCGGTAAGCTGGCCGCCTTCCTCGTAACCGACGTAGCCGGGCGGCGAGCCGATGAGGCGCGAAACGTTGAATTTCTCCATGTATTCACTCATGTCCAAATGAATGAGCGCCTTGCTGTCGCCGAACATTTGTTCGGCAAGCGTCTTCGCCAGCAAGGTCTTGCCAACGCCCGTCGGACCAAGCAACAGGAACGTGCCGATGGGACGCCGGGGATCTTTCAAATCCGCCCGTGACCTGCGGAGTGCCTTGCAAATGGCCGACACCGCTTCACGCTGGCCGATGACAACCTTTTCCATCTCGCCCTCGACGTTGAGCAACCGCGCCATTTCGTCCTGGCCCATGCGTTTCAGGGGAACGCCTGTCCATTTGGAGACAACATGCAAAATATCCTCGTCGTTGACGACCACACGTTTTTCCTCGCGATGTGTCCGCCATTCCTTCAAAAGATTTTCCAGTTTTTCCTTCGCCTGCTTTTCCTTGTCACGCATGGCGGCGGCCCCTTCAAAATCCTGGTTTTTGATCGCTCGCTCCTTTTGGATTTTGATTTCCTCGATCTCCCCCTCCATCGTCTTGGACTCCGGTGGACGGGTCATCGTGCCGATCCGCGCGCGCGATCCGGCCTCGTCCAGAACGTCTATCGCCTTGTCCGGCAAAAACCGGTCCGTGATGTAACGGTCGGAAAGCTTGACGGCGGCGACCACGGCGTCGTCGGTAAATTCAGCCTTATGGTGCTGCTCGTATTTGTGGCGCAGCCCCTTGAGAATTTCGATGGCGTCCTCGATGGATGGCGCCTCCACCTTTACCGCCTGGAAGCGGCGTTCCAGCGCGGCGTCCTTCTCAATGTATTTGCGATACTCATTCAGCGTCGTCGCGCCGATACACTGCATTTCACCGCGAGAGAGGGCGGGCTTGATAATGTTGCTGGCGTCCATGGTGCCCTCTGCGCTGCCCGCGCCCACGATGGTGTGCAACTCGTCAATGAAAAGAATGACGTTTTTCGCGCGCCGGATTTCATCCATGACCGCTTTGATACGCTCCTCGAATTTGCCGCGGTATTTGGTCCCGGCCACCATCAGGGCCAGGTCCAGGGTAATCACCCGTTTGTTGAGAAGAATTTCCGGCACGTTGCCCTTGGCGATCTCCTGCGCCAGGCCCTCCACGATGGCGGTCTTGCCCACACCCGCCTCGCCAAGCAGCACCGGATTGTTCTTCGTGCGCCGGCAAAGTATTTGGATAACCCGCTCAATCTCGCTTTTGCGACCAATAACGGGATCCATCTCCCCTTTGCGGGCTATGTCCGTCAAGTCGCGGCCAAAGGCCTTGAGAGCGGGCGTCTTGACTTCGCCTTTCTTCTCGCCGGCAGCCGCCTTCTCGCCGGTTTCGGGAATGGACGGTTCTTCTCCGGCGAAGTTCGGATCCAGCTCCTTCAATATTTCCTGCCGTGTCTGTTCAATGTCAACGTCCAGGTCGCGCAATACCTGCGCCGCAATGCCGTCGCCTTCGCGCAAGAGACCGAGCAAAATGTGTTCAGTGCCAACATACGTATGATTGAGCATCTTCGCCTCCTTGGCCGCCAAGGCGAGAACTTTCTTCACCCGCGGCGTGTAGGGAATGTTGCCCATCATCTTCTGATCAGGGCCGCTGCCGGTCTTCTTCTCAACGGCCATCCGGACCGTTTCCAGGTCCAGGCCCATTTTTTGGAGGACGTTGACGGCGACGCCCTGCCCCAGCTTAATCAGCCCGAGCAAAAGATGTTCGGTGCCGAGATAGTTATGGTTAAACCGGTCGGCTTCTTTCCGCGCCAACGCCAGCACTTGCTGAGCACGCGGCGTAAAATTACTCATGGACTCTTCACTCATACCTGTAAAATATAATGCAATGAGTTGGCTGTTTTGTCCAACGAAGTTTGAAAAGATTCTGACTTTTTTTCAAAAAATTCCGTCAACCCGATTTTCCGGCTAAAACCAGGACCGCAACCGGCATCGGGCCGGCCAACTGCCACAATATCGGACAAAACCCCGGCTGATTGAGCCAATCTTTGCCGTGCTCAGTTGGTTGACGACGGCGGCTTGACAATCGGGCGGCTGACGTTCTTCAACCGCTCCCGCACCATGTCCGCCCGGATCAAGTCGCGCTCCTCCGCCGTAAGCTTGTCCGAGTATTGTTTCTGTAAATGGGCCGGCTGCGTGGTCAAAAATAATTCGTCCACCAGCGACCGCTCCACCCCAGGAAACAATCCAAGGTCAAGCCCCAGTCGCAGCAGCGACAGCAAATTCATGGCTTCCTTCGACGAAATGCTGTGCGCGTTCGCCAATATTCCATACGCGCGCCCGATGTGGTTATAGACCGTCTTGGGCTTTTTCTCCAGTAGCGCCTGCCGGGCGTTTTCCTCGTGCTCGATAATTTGCAAAAGCACCTTTTCCAGCCGCTCAACAATCATTGGCTCGTTTTCCCCAAGCGTCATCTGATTGGAAACTTGGAAGACATTTCCAAGCGCCTCAGTGCCTTCCCCATATAGTCCGCGCACCGCCAGGCCCAATTTGTTGACCGATTGAATGATCGGATTAATTTGCTCCGCGAGCACCAGCCCGGGCAAATGAAGCATCGCGCTCACACGTATGCCCGTGCCAATGTTGGTCGGGCACGCGGTCAGATAACCCAGATCACTGTCAAACGCGTAGTCCAGCTTCTTTTCAAGCGCCGAATCCATGCCATCCACCGCCGCCCACGCCTGTCTCAATTGTAGTCCCGGGCGAAGCGCCTGCATCCGTAGATGGTCCTCCTCGTTGATCATCACCGAAAAGGTCTCCTCACGGTTCAGCACCAGGCCGCTCCCCGCGCTCTTCGCCGCGTGTTCCCGGCTGATGAGATGGCGTTCCACCAGAATTTGCTTGTCCAGCGCGCCAAGATTGTCCATCGCTTCCGAAAATGAGTCCTTCATTTCCACCAGGCTTTCCACCGCCGGACGCACCGTCTCAAGAATCTTCACCCGCTCGGGCTTCTTCGCCCAGCCGGGAAACGCCGCCTCCTTCAAATTGCGCGCCAAACGCACGCGGCTGGACATCACAATCCGGTCATGCGGTCCATGGCGCTGGGCCGTCTCTGCAGGCCGCGACAAAAATGCGTAAAGGTCTTTCATCGCGTTAGATTCCTTGGCGACCCCAATCGCTCAATGATTTGCTTGATTTCATCGCGTAACTGCGCCGCTTCTTCAAAATTTTCCGATTCAATCGCCTTGGCCAGCTTTTTCTGCAACAGCTTCAGCCTGTCGGCATTGTCCCTCGTCGCCCGTAACGCTTCCGGTGCTTTGCCCACGTGCCGCGTTCCCTTGTGCATCGTCTTAAGCAGCCCGCTCAATCCCTCGGCGAATGTTTTGTAGCAATCCGGACAGCCCAGCCGGCCCGATTTTTTGAAATCCGCCTGCGTGAAGCCGCAGCGCGGGCACTTTATTTCCACGCCGCCTGCCGCCTGCTCGATTTCCTGCGAGGCGCCCAGCCCAAGCATCAAATCCGCCAGCGCGAAGCCCGCAGGGTCATTGACCCCTTTGGCCTTGGCGCATTCCTCGCATAAATCCAGCTTCTGCATCTTGTCCCCCACAATTTGGGTGAGATGCACCGTCGCCGGTTTCTCTTTGCAAATCGAACACTGCATAAACTTATATCGGCTCGCCAGCCGCCTTCGTCAAGACGTGATATGCTTCTTCCAGCTTCCGCGTGATCGTTCCCGGGCGCCCATCCCCGATTTCCCGGCCGTCAATTCTTATCACCGGCATGATTTCCGCCCCCGTCCCGGTCAGAAAACATTCATCCGCATTGAACAAATCATAGCGCGTCAGGTCCGGCTCCGATACCTTCAGTCCCGCCTCCTCCGCCAGCTCAATCACCGTCTGGCGCGTGATGCCGTAAAGCGCCCCAGCCGAAAGCGGCGGCGTCAACAGCGCCCCATTCTTCACAATGAATAAATTGTCGCCGGTGCATTCCGCCACATATCCTTCGGAGTTCAACATCACCGCCTCCTCCACCCCGGCGTTGTTCGCCTCGATCTTCGCAAGGATGTTGTTCAAATAATTCAGCGATTTCACCGCCGGATTCACCGCGCTATGCAGATTGCGCACCGTCGGCACCGTCACTATTTCCATCCCGCTTTGATACAGTCGTTGCGGGTAAAGTTGGATTTTGTCCGCGATGATGATCACCGACGGCTTTTTGCAGGAATGCGGGCCCAATCCAAGCGTGCCCACCCCGCGCGTCACTACCAGCCGAATGTAGCCGTCGCGGATTTTATTGGCGCGGCACGACGCAATTACCGCTCCGGAAATCCTTTCCGGCGACAGGGGAATCCGGAGCAGAATCGCCTTTGCCGAATAAAACAGTCGGTCAACATGCTCCTTGAGCTTGAAAACCCGTCCGTTGTAAGCACGGATGCCCTCAAACACGCCGTCACCGTAAAGCAGCCCGTGGTCAAATACGGAAATTTTCGCGTCGCGTTCGCTATAGAACTTGCCATCAATGAAAATCTTCATGAACGTGCCGCAGCTTAGGGCAAAAACGGAGGCGTGCAAAGTTAATTTCCCGCCCACCCCGCGGATGCCACCGGGATATTTTGTTTCAATCAGCGGCCGGGCGTCGGCGTTGTCGCCGCGTCCCTTGCCCCAGGGCGGAAGCTTGGTTTCACGTCTGCCGCCCTTCCGCCAAAGCGTTTGCTCCAATCGCAGTCCGCATACGGTTCGCGCTGGAAAATTTGTAAATACCGGGTGGGCATGCGCCCCAGGACAAATTCAAGTTCCTTCTCGTTTTGCGCCGCCGCCGCCGAATATCC
>JASHVW010000128.1 GCA_030044395.1 Verrucomicrobiia bacterium | reverse complement strand
CCTTGCGCGCCAAAGGCGGATTCATCGTCTGGGTACGGGTACCCATCGCAGCCGACAGCAAAGACCGTCTGCATCCCGTTTGCGACCAGCCTTGGACGCCGCCGCGCGAATTGCCGCCGGATGTGAATGAATACGCCCCGGGCCTGTTGATCCAGCCCTCCGACCATTTGATTTCCAAGCGGCAATGGGGCGCTTTTTACGGCACCGACCTTGACTTGCAACTCCGCCGGCGCGGCCTTGCCACGATCATTCTTACCGGCATCGCCACCAATATCGGAGTCGAGAGCACCGCGCGCGCGGCGTTTGAACTGGGTTACGAGCAGATTTTCCTCGAGGACGCCATGTCCGCCCTGTCGGCGGCGGCGCATGAGCACACCGTGACACAAATCTTTCCGCGAATTGGACGGGTTCGCCGCACCGCCGAGGTGCTGGCCGCCCTCTGAAAGGGCCGCAACTTGTCCAGTCTTACAGTAATAGCTTTCCAATTCGTGAAACCGGTCTCCAGTCACTGGACATGCCGAAAAAATTCGCGTGCTTCTACCGTTTCCTCTCCGCTCCCATTCTGACGGCAGGGAAGATATTCGTTCGCCCGCGGGAGCGGGAGAAGGTGCCCGAAGGGCGGATGAGGGCCGTAGGGAAAAACCATACCCATGCGGTCAGGGTTAGGTGAGGGTCCGTTCCGGCGTTCATCGTAAAAAAGTGTAGGTAACAATGCACTAACCGACCCACGCCCTCAACTATTTCACCGAATCGAGCTTCACGTTCAACACTTGGTGCATGAGCATCTTCATCGTCTGCCGGGTCATTTGCCCGCCCATTGGCATGGGAATCGTTATGGACATCGTCAGGTCTTGAATCGCATCCGAATCAATGACCGTGCCCAGTTCCGGGTCAAACCAGGACACGCCCGACGTGGTGCCGTCCTGAATCGCCATGGACATCCCGGTTGAGTTGGGATGCTCGCTGGGTTTGCCAGTGAACGTGCCGTCAAATTCCAGGCGCGCGCACAGGCGCGGGCCGTGTTTTTCCCATTGAACAAAGGTGACGTTATTGCTGACGGTGAGGCTGCCCATCTCGCCCAAGTCCGTCTCCATCTGCACCGGCCAGGTATCGCCGGGTTGCACAGGCCGCGCGGGCAGATACTCGCTTGCGCCAATCATCTGCTGCAAATTGCCCTTGTTGAACATGTTCTGGATGCCGGAATTGTTCATCGCCGGGCCGCCGGCCGCCAACCGGTTCATCAGCGTATCTATTCCTTCAATCCGGTCTATGCCATTGGTGGCGTTGAGAAAAAAATCGAGTTTGACGCCGATGATATTTCCCAGGCCCTTGGCGATGGCCGCCGCGCCCCGGTTCTGCGGCGCGTTCGCCCTGGCTTGCGAGTCGTAGGTGAAGTTGGTCCTGCCGGCCTGGATTGAGTCCATCCTGAGGCTCAGAAAATCCATTTCCACCTTGGAGCCGCTGTCCACTTTTGACACCGTGATCCCGTATCTCTCTCCCAGAGTGACGTCCTGCTTCACCGGCTGGGGCTGGTTGGGCACGTTAATCTCCAAATTCATCTTCATGTCAATATGTTTGACGATCTGTTCGCCGTCGGTCCATTTCTGAACGAGTTGCACCGGCCCGTTCGGAAACGTCTTTTCCGTGGAGGGCTGGCTCAACTTGCCGGCCTTGTTGCAACCGGCGAGCACGAGGGTTGAGGTGAGCACCGAAACAATTGAAAATATATTTCTATTCATAAGTTTTAACCGTGATTTCCCTTTTTGATTTCATGTCCACGACTGGTGTGGGCCTTTTTAGTGATGTTCTTCCTGCTCCACCGGTTTGCAAGCCTTTTTCATTCGATTCCTGTCATTTTTCTCGACAAAATTCCTTTATCGCCTAAAATCCTGGCATGGACTGGCTTGGAGAGTGCCGTTCAATGCCGGAACCTTAAACAGTCGGAAAGAGTATTATGAAGAACCGGGTTCAAAAATTAATCATTGCCGTGGCCATTTTCGGCGGCATGCATGAAATGAACGCGGCCGTTACGTTCACCAACACGCCTTCGGCCATCGGCAACACATACAACGGCATCGTCACGCTGCAAATCAGCGGCATTACCGCCGGAGACACCGTCCTGGTCCAAAAATTTCTCGACACGGATTCCAACAGCGTGATTGATTCTTCGGCCATCTTGTGGCAGCAATTTCAGATTACGGACGGGCAGGCGAGCGTATTCACCAATGGTTCGACTTCGGTGACAAACTTTAATGTCCCCGGTGACACCGACGGCAGCGCCAACGGGTCCATCACGGCAAATTTATATCCCGGTCTCGATTTCGCGCAGGAAATCGTCGGGAAATATTTTTTTGTATTGTCCAGTCCGGCCGGCCATTTTTCGCCCATAACAAATTCCTTCGTCGTAACCAATTTTCCCTTCGCGCAGACGGTTACGGGCAATGTGCTTAGCAACGCGACACCCGTTCCCAATGCCGTGGTCATTCTGTTTCAGCCGTCCGGCAACGGTGAAAATCCGGTTGGCGGCGTTGTCGCCAATGCTTCCGGCGGCTATGCCATCAAAGTGCCGACAGGAAGTTATTTATTATGGGGGTCCAAAACTAATTTTGTGGCGGATCTGACGACTTCACCAAACGTCACCTTGGGCGCGGGGACGACCATCACCACGAACGTGTTTCTGACCAACGCCACACAAAGCATCTCCGGGAGTGTGGTTGACGCGAATAATTCCAGTTTGGGATTGGCGGGATATTTACTGCCCGTGCAATCAAGCGATGGCTTTTTGTCCATCGCTTTGACCGACACCAACGGCAATTTCACCGCGCGCGTTATTCCTGACCAGTGGAAGACGGGGCAGAATGATCAATCGCTTGCCTACAAGGGTTACCTGACATTGGAAAACAACCTCAAGGTGAACACCACCACCGGCAGTGTATCGGGAGTGACCATTTCTTTGCCCAAGGCAACGGCGATTTTTTATGGCACGGTCAAGGACAATTTGGGAAACCCCCTGCCCGGAGTTGCCATCGCTTCGTCTGACAATGACGGCAACTATTATGTGGATGGTTATAGCTTGCCGAATGGAAATTATGTTTCGCTCGCCCTTGGCGGATCAAGCGACGATCCCTGGCAAGTCCAGTATGACCAGGATGGCCCGGCCAATTACCTTTATTCACAGGCTTCGTCGCAACA
>JASHVW010000127.1 GCA_030044395.1 Verrucomicrobiia bacterium | reverse complement strand
ATTCATTGAAAAGGATGACGGCATGTATGACGCCGTCAACCGGGGCTACCGACGCGCCACCGGCGACATCCTGGCCTACCTGAATTGCGACGAACAATACCTGCCGGGCGCTCTGGCCGCCGTCCGTGATTTTTTTGAAGCCAATCCAAACGTGGAAGTCGCGCTCGCCGGCACGATTGTCACCGATGGCAGTGGATACTATGTTTGCCATCGCCATCAAATGGTGCCGCATCCGCAAGGCATCCGGTACCGGTTCCCGATTTTGACCAGTTCCATTTTTATCCGGCGCAGGGTCATTTCGGAACGCGGCCTTTATTTTGACGTCAGGTGGCGCGACCTGGGTGACTATCATTGGGTGCTGGCGCTGGTGGAAAACAAAGTGCCGATGGCGGTTTGCCATTCCTTTACGTCGGTGTTTGCGGACACTGGCGAGAACATGAATTTGAAGCCGAACGCCATTCGTGAAAAGGCCGAAACGGACAGAATGATTCCGCCCCTGGTGCGGATGTTCCGGCCGTTTTGGATACTGCAGCACCGTCTGCGGCGCCTGGTTGCGGGGCATTTTTTTCTCAAGCCAATGAGCTATGATATTTATACGCTCGACAGTCCGGACCACCGCGTGAAATTCGAGGTGGCCAAACCGACAGCGGTTTGGTGGAACAGGCTGTGACTTAAAAGGCAGTAGCTGGAAGTCGGAACTCTTTAATAGTTAAAAAATTCCACAGCCATTCTCTCTCGAAAATGACTAATGCCTAGATCCGAATGACTAAAGAGTGACAAAGCCCGAATGACTAAACTTTCATGTTTTTGCCATTAGGAATTCATTAGTCATTATGGTCTAGTCATTAATCATTCCGGTGGCCCCGCTGTCATTAGTCGTTCCGCTTGACGCAACGTCCTCGACAAAACTCGTGCCCCAGCCCATGCTGCCGTTATGGCATTTGAGTCCGAATCGGCGTCCGACGCGCTTTGGAAGGAATACGGCCGTGTATTCGCCGACTTCGACGATCTCACGCTCGCGCGCTGGCTGGCGCAGACGCTCGGGCAGCTTGAAGGAAAATCATGGCGGCTGTCGCATCCGCTCCTGGGCGCCTATCGTCTGGCGGCGCAAGCCGGGCACGAGCGCCAGATTTGGCACAAACGCCTCGTGACGCCCCCGGCGGCTTATGCTGAATCGCCCTGCTGCCGCGCGCCGTTTCTTCCGTTGCTGACCCGCGACGTGCGCGACTCGGGCTTGATTTGCCAGCATTGCAACGAAACTCTCGTGCCCTTTGACGAGATCCCCGGCGAGCTTCGCGCCGAGCTCGAACCGTGGGCGCGACAATATGAGCCGGTCCACGCAGTGGCCCATTGGGACGACCGCCAGCGCCGCCGCGCTGGAAATTTCGATGCCGCATACGAAAATGCCGCGCAGGAAGCGGAAAAACTGCTGGTAAATGCAGGCAGGGAGCTGGCGCCCAAACTTCTGAATTTTTACGCCGCCGCCGTCTGGGAGGACCAGGATGATTGTCTGGAAGTGCGGCCGGAAGATGTGCCCTTTTGATTTCACCCAATGATCAGGTTCATTTTCAAATGGCTCTTTCGGCTGATTTTTACAGCCATCGTGCTCCTTGCAGTCGTGGTGGTCATTGTCTTGCTCTCTTACAATTCGATTTTGCGCAGCGCCATCGAGTACAACATCCGTGCGCAGACCGGCATGGACGCGGAGATTGGCCGGTTCCATTGCAGCCTTTTCGAGCCAGTCATCGAAATGCAAAATCTGGAAATATACAATCCGGCCAACTTCGGTGGCGCGCCGTTTCTGAACATCCGGGAAATCCATATTGAATATGACCGTTCGGCGCTGTTGAAAAGACAGTTCCACATTACTCTGATGCGGCTCAATCTGGCTGAATTGGATGTTGTGAAAAACCAAAGCGGCCAGTTGAACGTCTTTGCGTTGGCCCCGCAAGTTCCGCCTCAAACATCCGGCATCGCATCGTCGGCATCGAATGGCGGAATGGCTCCGTCCGTCGCTCAAGCCGGCGCGGCTCCCTCCCACGGCACGCCGGAAGCCATGCGCCCCGGCGTTCCATCATCCGTTGAATCAGGGAACGTTTCGCCTGCGATCAATTTTGAAAAGCGTACCGGTTATGTCTTCACGGGAATTGACACGCTCAACGTCTCATTCGACCGCGAAAAATTCATTGATTTGCGGAATCAGGGCGACGATTTCGAGCAAACCGTCGGCCTCGAAAATTGCCTCGTGCCCCACGTGAAATCGGCGAATGATCTGGCCGGCTTGATATTGCTGATTGATTTGAAGAGCGATCATTTTTTCGACCGCGTCGCCGGCCGGAGGAATGCCGATCCGCTCAAGGCGGCTTTGCAGTCGTTGGGTGTGACATTTTGAGATTTTCCGGGCGCGACAATTTCTTTAACTTCGTCGGATGCATCGCGATTCTCTCAAATCCGCCGCGCGTCTGGTCGTCAAAATCGGCACCGGGGTGCTGACGGACGCGCGGAAGCAGATTGATCCCGCGCAATTGGAACAACTTGTCGCGCAAATTGCCGCGTTGCGGAAGGCGGGAAAGGAAATCGTTCTGGTGACCAGCGGCGCGGTCGGGGCGGGCATGGGCGCATTGGGGTGTGAAAAGCGCCCGCACGACCTTGCCGAACTTCAGGCCTGCGCCGCGGTGGGCCAGGTGCGGCTGATGAGCGGCTACGCCGAACTTTTTGCCAGACAGGAGCTGCATGTAGCGCAAGTCCTGCTCACCCATGAGGATTTCGAACACCACGAGCGCCACCTCAACGCACGCAACACGCTGGTCACCCTCCTGGACCGCGGTGTCGTCCCCATCATCAACGAAAACGACGCTGTCTCGTTCACGGAAATCAAATTCGGCGACAATGACAAATTATCCGCGCTGGTGGCCTCCCTGTTGCCGGCCGATTTGCTTGTGATCCTGACGACGGTGGATGGCGTCGTCGAAAATTTCGGCAAAGCCAATCCCAAAACGATTCCGCTTGTCGAAAAAATTGACCGCTCGATTGAAGGTCTCGCCGGCGGCACTTTGAGCGACACCGCCGTTGGCGGAATGAAATCCAAAATCGAAGCGGCCAAAATCGTCGTGCGTTCCGGCATTCCGCTCGTGATTGCCTCCGGAAAGAAAAGAAATGTTCTTGCCAGAATTGTCAACAGCGAGAGCGAGGGCACGTTGTTTGTCGCCCAGGCGAACAAGTTGCAGGGGCGCAAACGCTGGATCGCCTTTTTTCATCATCCGCGCGGCGCGTTGTTCGTGGACGCGGGCGCGCGGCGGGCGTTGCGCGAAGGCGGAAAAAGCCTGCTGCCGCCCGGCGTAGCGCGCTGCGAGGGTATTTTTGACGCGGGCGAAGTCGTCCGCATTTGCGATTTGGACGGGATGGAATTTGCGCGGGGCATATCCAAATTCAACAGCGAGGAAATCCGCGGCAGGAAACTGGCGCGGGTGGAGGTGGTGCATCGCGATGACCTGGTGATTTTGTGAAGCAGGCTGCCATCAATGATTTGCTGCGTGTCATGGCGCGGCTCCGGTCGCCGACGGGTTGTCCGTGGGACCGCGAGCAGACGCATCTTACGCTGCGGCGGCATGCGATCGAGGAGGTTTATGAATTGATTGATGCCATCGAGGCGCGGGATGACCACGAAATGGCGGAGGAATTGGGTGATTTGCTGTTGCAGGTGGTTTTCCACTGCCAGCTCGCGCGCGAGCGCGGCGCGTTTGACTTTGAAAAGGTCTGCCGTTTGATTGTGGAGAAGCTCATCCGCCGGCATCCCCACGTTTTTGGAGA
>JASHVW010000126.1 GCA_030044395.1 Verrucomicrobiia bacterium | reverse complement strand
CTCCATTTTTGCAGGAATGTTCCCAGTGACGGTCAGCGGCGCAAGTCGTGAGGAACCGTCCTTTTTTATCCAAAAGCCACTTCAACCCGGGCGGAACTACCAACAAGCTCCAGCTTGACGTTTGACGTAGATCGGCTACGTTCGCACCAAGCCCTAGTTAAGTAAATAATTATCATTTCTTATGACAACCAAGGCGTTGCGCCGCGCCGGCGGATTCACGTTGATTGAACTGCTGGTGGTCATTGCCATCATTGCGATTCTGGCCGCGATGCTGCTGCCGGTCCTGGCCAGGGCAAAATTCCGCGCCCAGGTGATCAACTGCACCTCCAATTTCAAGCAATGGGGTGTGATGGCGAATATGTATGCCGGTGAATCGAAGGAATTCTTGCCCGGTTCGGCCAACTATCCGCTTGATTCGGGCGGTAATCCCTGGGACGTCAACACGAATTTTATTCCCGCTTGCGGCAATTACGGGCTGACGGTTCCCATGTGGTTTTGTCCGGTGCATACAGCCGAAACCGCCGCCGAATACGCGGCAGCTAGGCAATACCTCGGACACGACATGACTTCGATTAATGACCTGGACACCTATTTGTCCTATTTCTATGCGGGAAGCTTCACTATTATGAATTTCGATCTTTGGGTGGAGCGTAAAATGGCCGGCGAACTCAATCCGGTTCCGAATCCCTCCATCCCGCCGACGGTCGCCGGCACCGACCCGGCCCTATACGGCTGGCCATCAAAGACCACGGACCGCGCCTGCGCCCACGTTCCGATCCTCAGCGATGAGTGTTTTACAGGTTACGGCGCGCCGAGCGGAGGCAACCGGGCTGACATCAATATCATCGGGGCCAACAATCTCCCCTCGATCGTTGCCGCGAAGAAAACCTCCGGCCATGTCTATGGCAGGAATCTTTCATCCCTCGGTCTCAACCTGGTTTTTGCGGATGGCCACGTGGAATCGGATAAATATCAATTGCTTAAATGGGTTTATACGGGAGATCCCACATACAACCCTGGCTTCTTTTATTGATGGCCGATGGGTATTAATTTCTGTTTGAAGATGAGAACCGCCCTCCGACGCGAGGACAATCTGTCGATGCTCCACTCGGATCACCTGCGCGCCCTGCTGCCGGGCAATCGGGGCCGTGGCGTCGATGGGAGCATCATCCACCACGATGATTTCATGCGGCTCGTTGAGAGATTCCAACGCGCTGCGAATGGCAGAAACACATCGGCCAATCCAAGCTCCCTCATTGTATGCTGGAACGATGAATGAAATCATTCAGCTTTTTCCCTTCATGTGCAACCGCCTCCAGCGTATGCACCGTGTCCATAAAAGTCTATGTCCGCGGCGACGCTCCATGTCCAGGAACGTCATAAATCCATGGACAAAACGCTGTGAACTGTCCCGAAGGGATAACCGACAATAGCCCGGCGTTTCAACGCCGGGTTGAATGGTCGTCGTCCCAAGTCCCGTAGGGACGGCTGAAATTTCGTCTAACCAATTATGAGACATTACATTTGATTGATTGAGCCGCTTAATGTCAAACATTGCCATCCGTCGCCGCAAAACTTCGTCCCACCGTCGTCCCGATGACCATGCCAATGATGGCCCCCGACGCGAAATCCGAAAACCAATGAATCGTCATGGAAACGCCGATGCCGATATAGCAGGCATAGAAAATGGCCGCGAGACGCAGCCACTTTCTTTCCGGAAAGAGGATAAAAACCGTGACCGCCATTGCAAAGGCAACGGTCGCATGGGATGAGGGCCATCCCCAAAAAATGCCGCCGCGCATAAAACCGAACCGAAAAAAATGGCTCATATCCAACGCCGCGCCACGTGGAGGATGGGGGCGTCCGGTAATGGCTTTATAGGCGGATGAAACTGCCAGGCCCGCAAGCGCCGCCTGGCCGATGGCCCATCCTGTTCGTGTCGCGATGGCGCATCTGAAAAGCCCGCCAATCAGGAGGAGCAGGAGCGGCAGCGTCATGGGCAAAAGTTGGCCGATGATTACGGCGGGAAACATCCATGACCGAAGCTCCGGACTTCGAGTGAGACGAAAATAGAACCAGTCGAATCCTGAAGTGACGAGAAGCCACGTCAGGATAATTGCCGCAAAGTGCCAGAAAATCTTTCGGCCCTTGAAGCATCCGATGATATTCCATGGCAGGGTCAATAAGAACTGTTTCATCGCAGCGCGGATTGGCACGAATCAAACTTCCTCAATTTTCAGGTGGTTCAACTCCGTTAGTTCTCTCTTTCAAATACCAGCTTGAACCCGCCGCCGCCCTCGGACCAGACGCCGGCGAGTTTGCCGTTTTCCAGTCTCCCGTCATACGCCCAACCCTCCCATTTCCATTCCATGTGCAAGGTCGGCGGCGAGTATTCAAAATCAGAAGTGGGAACCGGCGCTTCCGCTCCGAATCCATCCACATCTGCCAACGTGGCGGAATACGACCCGTCCGGCAGTTTCGCAATGTCCAGCGCCTGACGAATCGGTGTTCTTGTTTTTGCGATCGGCACAATCCAGGTCCCTTTCCAGTGTCCTTGCAAATCATACTTTGAAGTGAACGTATAATCTTCATCGGCATCGTGCGCGTGTTCAGCCTGGTAATCAACGCGCCGGACGCTCGCCGGCATGGATTGGCCGCCCTGCGTCCACGACCCCGATATTTCTGTGTCGGAACCGTTAATTTGACCGCGGAACATTCCGGCGCCGTCTGCGGGGCTGATTTCAACCATCGGCGGCTCATACGATACTGTTATCGGCCGACCCTGGATACCCTGCATCGGGATATCGCCTTCCGCTTGAAATGTTCCGTCGTCTTGCTGCGCAATTTTCAAATCCATCGGCACTGCATCCGCGCCCGCGCCAACCTTCCCCTCCCAATAGCCCTGCAAGGCAGAACCGGGCCGCGGCGTAAAATCGCTTTCCACCAACGGTTCGGGAACCGCCGTCGGCGCCGTGGTCCGCGTGAACCGCACAGGGTCAGGTTGAATAAAATGAATATAACGGTCCCAAAACAGTTGCGTCGCATGTGAATTGACCTTTAGATTCCAGTTGTCGCGCACCGATTGTTGGATTATCAAATTCGGATAGTCATAAACGACTTTGCCCATGCGAACGTCCTTTTTGCCCCATTCGGGCCAGTCAGTGGTTGCCCGGTAAACGCCGTTGGTTTTGAAAAGCCTTAAGACGACGTGCGCCTGGGCGGCCTGGCCGTTTCTCACGCCCGCTTCCTCAAGATGCGCTACGCCTTCCCATGTTCCCTGGATATCCGGGGCAAAAGCCATTCGCACCGCGTGAATGATTTCAATGGCGACAATCGTGCCCGTGCCGGCAACCAGAAGCGTCGTGATTGCGCCCGCGATGATCGTTTTTGCTTTTGTCCATGCCATAACTTTCAATGCTCCTTTGATCAGGGTCAGGGTTGAGGCTGAAGCCGCCGAGCCTTTGGCCACCGCGACAGCGGTTGACATTTTCGCCAGCGTGGGGGGAGCAACCATGACGAAATTGGCCGACATCGCCCCGGCAATGGTTTCCGCCGTCGAATTCACGCCATGCCTCGAAAAATATACCCGCAATTTTTCCAGTGCCCGCTTCACGCGCATTTTTGTCGCCGCTTCGCTTGAGCCTGATGCAGTACCGGCTTCTTTTAAACTGTGTCCTTCAAAAAAGCGCAAAACAAGCGCCTCGCGCTCGCCCTTGCCGAGCCGCATCATGGCATCTTCGAGCAAAGGCGTGATTTGTGACCAGACTTCCGGCTCTGCTTGATTTGAAAAAGATTGCATATAAGCCTCCTGTTCCCGGCGTTGACGGCGAAATTCCTGTTTTATCGCGTGGCCGGATACGTAGCAAGCCGCACGATAAAGCCAGCCAGGAAGAACGGTCTTTTGATTCAGCCTATCGGCTTTTTGCGCCAGAATAGTGAATACCGCTTGCGTGATTTCTTCAGCCAATTGGGAATTTCCCACCCGCCGAAATGCGGCCGAATAGACGAGATTGGTATGACGTGAAACAAGCGCGGCGAAAGCGCTTTCGGATTGACTGGTGACATACTGCCGCACCAGTTCCATGTCATCGTTGGCCATTCACCTATTCATGCACTTCCAGACGAAAAAAGTAACAAAATATTCAACCCAAAATTGCCGGTGATGGCCATCCAAAGTCCGCGCCAGTTGCCGTAGGTAGTGGGAATTAATGTCCGATTCCAACCTCCAGCCCTCTTGTCGGAGAAAATAGAGGAAAAAGCGGAGAGTTTCAGTAGCCGGTTATGGTTCTTTTGCCAAAGCGAAGGATGCGGATTTATTTGCCTGTAAAATCAGCTTTTCTGGTTTTTTAAGCGCGGAAAGTCGGTTACGCCCAACTCGTGGTCCCATTTTTGACTTACTGCCCCGCTAACAAGTGGCAGATATGTCCCAGCAACGCAGTATTGGCAATGGGGAGAGGCCGGGCGGTCGCAACGGCCAATTTCAATTGGATTCCTTCCAGGCGCGGCTGGTCACCGGCAGACCGGGCGGCAAAGCCGCACCAGACGAGATGTTCCACGTCGTTCTCAGTCGCCGCCTTTGCCGGAATCGTCGCCGCATCTTCAGCAATCAATCGTTGATAAAGGCTTCGATTGCGGCTCGATTCAGGCCCCAGGCCCATGGCCAGCAAATCGGCCATCAAGCCGGGGTACCACGTGTTTTGGGCTGCGATTCGCGCGCCATTGGATTGAATGCCAATCAAATAAGCATCTTGTCCGTTGTCCCAAAGGTTGGCGGCGATGGATGCTTCCATGCGGCCGGCCAGGGCCGCCAACCGCGTGGCAGCGCGTAGTCCTCGCGGCGTTTCAATGTTGTCCATGGTATAAGCGATCGGCCAACCTGGTTTTGCCAGCGTCAGACCATTTGTTTGCAGAGTAAGGCGGATGGCGGCGATTGCGCGAGGCGCTGCGGGATAGCGGGCAAAGGCCCAGGACTTGTCCTGGCGTTCGAGAAATCCAGCAGTTCCAGGGCCGTGGCGGCGTAGGAATCTGTTGAATCGAAATCGCCGGTGGGGCGCCACGCGGCCGGGGAACCGGTGTAGTCATAAACGGTTCCGTTCGGGTTCATGTGGGCGGCGTACCAATCGAACCAATGTTCCGCCGCGAATAGATAGCGCCTATTGCCAGTTTCCTGCGCGGCCTTCGCCAGCCCGATGGCCCCAAGGTTGGCGAAATAGGGACTAACGTTGCTGGTGGATTGGATGCCACCCATGACGATGGCGCCGTCGGAGGTTTGCCGTTTCAAAATTTCGTCAGCGCAACGGGTGATCGGGACATTCATCGGCCCGGCGGCGATGGTCAGGTCAACGAATTGAACTTGCGCGCGGCAAGAGAGGGCAAAAAGAGAGCCGGCAACCACCATGAAGGCCAGGGGGATTTCACTTAGTGGTCTGAGGCGCAAATACGATGGCGTTCGTTGCGTTGGCTTTGGCTGGTGGCGAGGCGCGAGGAGGGAGCATCCCCTTCGTGGGGCTGTGAGTGACGAGCAACGAAGTCCACCGACCAAAGCCAGCGCAACCCTCCGGGCGGCAGCCCTTTTTGCCGCGAACGTCATCTTAT